>JAXKVY010000001.1:300000-571536 GCA_036172455.1 Candidatus Izemoplasma sp. | reverse complement strand
CTTTAAAATCTTGAGGGTATCGATACCCTTTTCCTTTAGCCATAAGTAAAACCTCCTTTCCTTATTCTATCATAAAGATTAGATTCTTACTTACACTGTCTACTAAACTATACTAACACCAGCCAAAAGATTTAAAGAAGAATGAGAAAACCGTTCTAAGTAGGGGAAACCTATAAGAACAAACTAGTGCAAGAACAATTATTCTCTTATAAAAGAGCTAATTAAGGGTGTTCTTGTAAACAGTAAGTTGCGATCATTATTCAATAGCTCTTAGAACCTAAATGTAATTATTAAGTTTGACATCACTCCTCTCTAAGAGAATCCCCATGGACAAAATTCATCTTGCCGCTTATAATACAACCAACAAGATAAGATTCATACGCATCTTTGTTAAGATGTTAACCCTGTTTACTATTAATGAATTTTACACATTCTCCTAAAATAATATATATATTGATTACCTAATATCTATGGAGCATATTCTTGGCTTCATAAATAATTTAAAAAGGAGAATCGCAATGCAACAATTAGAAGAAACAGTTTCAAGTTTATTAGGACAACTAATGAATACAGAGAATGATCCTATATCTCAAGAAGAGGATTCATTAAAAATGACACCACAGATGTTACAGATGATAATAACCGCTGTAGTAAATGGATCACAAACAAGTAGCGAGGCAAGTAAGGAAAAGGAGGTAAAAGATTTGCCGAAGCTAAAAGAGGGTACAATCCGTTACAGAAAAGATGGACGCTACGAAGGTAGATATATGTGTGATGGTATGCAAAAAAGCGTGTATGCTAGAACTCAAAAAGATTGTATCAATAAATTAAAAAAAGCGATAAGAGAGCGTGATAAAAGAGAAGAATCACAGAAGTCCTATCGCAACATTACATTAAACGACTGGTTCGATAAGTGGATCAATACATTTAAGACAAACATCAAAGAACAGAGTAGAACAGAAATAACGACTAGATATAATAACTATATCAAGCCTGTCTTAGGATTTAGAAAAATTAAGACTCTAACAACGCTTGATTTACAAGAGTGTTTAAATGATATCTTTTATAAGAGTGTTAGAAAACGTGCTTACAGAGAACTAAAAGCCATCTTCAATAAAGCCCAAGTAACCGACATTATAACTAAGACCCCAATGTTAGGGGTGGAAGATTTAACAAAGAAATCAGCTAAAAAGACTAAGGTTCTCTCGCAAAAAGAACACAAAGCATTTTTAACGTTCCTTCAGAAAGAAAGAGAAGAACTAAGATACGTTGTTGAACTTGTCTCTTATACAGGTTTACGACTTGGAGAAGTCTGCGCCCTAGAATTATGCGACATAGACTTTAAGAACAAAACAATAACAATTAACAAGTCGATGAACAAGCGAACCAGTGAAATAGGTCCACCAAAGACAGAACAATCGAATCGTACGATACCACTAATGGCACCTGCTGAGAAGTCTATAAGAGAATACATTGAGATATACGAACCAGAGAATAGACTGTTTAATCAGTTCACATCGTCTAATCTCTCCAACTCAGTTAGATACTATGCGAAGAAGTATGGGTTAGATGGTATATCAATACACTCATTTAGAACATATTTCGTCAGTTTGTGTGCCACATTAGGTATTGATCTTAAGGTTAGACAAAAGTGGGCTGGACATAAAGATGCTCGTATCACGAATGATGTGTATACGCGTATACAGCCTTCTCTAGAGCTCAAATCGGTTCAAAAGTTTAACGAGAACACTATCTAAGCGACCCTAAATTGACCCTAAAAATGATGGTACTTGATTGGTCCGTTGGTTTCAAAGTACGTTTATCCAAATAAAAAAACCTAGTATTAGACTAGGTTTAGAGTACATTTGGTGACCCGTACGGGATTCGAACCCATGAATGCATGCGTGAAAGGCATGTGAGTTAAACCGCTTCTCCAACGGGCCAGTTAACAATGCTTAATCATTATAACAACGCCATATAAAAATGTCAATAGTGACCCATAAATAAAAATAAAAAAACGGACAAATTGTCCGTTTTTATTGATTAAATGGCGGAGTAGGAGAGATTTGAACTCTCGCGCCGCGTAAACGACCTATACCCTTAGCAGGGGCACCTCTTAAGCCACTTGAGTACTACTCCAAATGTCAGCCCTTATATAATATAATATTTTGGGCTAACTGTCAACAGCAATAAGCTGATTTTTTAATTTGTATAAGGGGCGTTTTCTTTAAGCATTGTGAGTTGCAAACGATGTCGTTTTAAGTCGACTTCCTTTACCCATACAGTGACAACTTCACCAACACTTACGACATCTAATGGATGTTTCACATACTCCTTGGATAATTGCGAAATATGCACTAACCCATCATCCTTAACTCCACAATCCACAAAGGCACCAAAGTCAACAACATTACGTACTGTACCTTTTAATTCCATACCTGGTTTTAAGTCTGATAATTTTAATACATCACTACGTAAGATTGGTGCTGGTGCATCATCACGTGGATCACGTAATGGAGCAACAAAGGCATCCATAATATCTTCTACGGTATTAAGTCCTGCATCAACCTTTTTCGCAATTTCTTTTTTATTCATTGTATGAAATTTTAGTTTTAAAATAGGATTCCCTAAATCATCTGTATCAAGTGATAGTTGTTCCATTAAACGTTCTGCTAGTGCGTAACTTTCAGGGTGAATTCCAGTTTTATCAAAGAGCTTATCTCCCTCTAAAATACGTAAGAATCCCGCGGCCTGTTCAAAACTTTTCTCACCTAAACGTGGTACTTCTTTTATCTCTTCACGGCTTTTAAACTCACCGTGTTCTTCACGATATTTTACAATGTTTTCAGCAGTTGTTTTATTTAATCCAGCAACATGTTGTAATAGTTGCGCTGATGCTGTATTGACATTAACACCAACCTGGTTAACAACTGTCTCTACAACAAAGTCTAACGAATCAGTTAACTGTTTTTGTGCGACATCATGTTGGTACTGTCCAACACCAATACTTTTTGGATCGATTTTAACAAGTTCACTTAAAGGATCTTGTAAACGCCGAGCAATACTAACTGCGCTACGTTCTTCAACTTGCAGTTCAGGAAACTCATCCTTCGCTAATTCACTGGCACTATATACACTTGCACCAGCTTCGTTTACGATCACATAATATATTTTACGCCCTAATTCTTTCTCAACATATTTGATCACATTGATAATGAATTGTTCGGTTTCTCTTGATGCCGTTCCATTTCCAATAGCGATGATGTCGATATCATATTTCTTAATAAAATTAGCAACTTTAAGACCGGCTTTATTTCGGCGTTCTTGACTAACTTTCTCACCGGGGAATTTTTGGTGTGGATAAATAACATCCAAATCAACCATTTTACCCATTCTATTAACAACGGCTAACTTGCAGCCCGTTCGGTATGCAGGATCCACTCCTAAAACCATTTTATCTTTCATTGGCGGTTGTAATAATAAACTCCGTAAGTTTTCACTAAAGATATGAATCGCATTTTGATCAGCTTTCTCCGTTAATTCACTTCGTAACTCACGTTCAATAGAGGGTTGAATTAAGCGTTTATACGCATCTTGGATTGCTTCCTTGATATACGGTACCACAATTGATTTAGGGTCTTCAATTACTTTGCGTTCTAAGTAGGTAAAGATACGGTCTGTATCCATCGTAACTTTTACTGTAATAATTTTTTCTTTTTCGGCACGATTTATTGCCAATACGCGATATAGCTTCACATTAGTAAGGGGTTCTTTGAAGTCATAATAAATCACGTATGTTTCGCCTTCATCTTTGGCATTTTTCTTTTTAGATGTTTCTAATAAGCCGTCTTGAAAAGTAACATTACGAATCCACTTTCTAAAGGTTGAATTGTCACTGATCTCTTCAGCAATAATATACTTCGCACCTTCAATCGCGTCTTCAACAGTTTCCACTTCATCATTGATGTATTTCTTCGCCTCTTCATCTACATCACCTTCTGCAGGAAAGCTCTTAAGGTAGTCTGCGAGTGGTTCAAGACCTTGCTTTTTCGCCATCGTCGCTTTGGTTTTCTTTTTCTCTTTAAAGGGACGATATAAATCTTCTACATCAACCAGTTTCTCAGCTTGTAAAATCTCTTGTTCTAATGCATCCGTTAACATACCTTTTTCATCAATTAAACGGATGACATCTTCTTTACGTTGTAATAAGTTTTGTTTATATTCGTATGCTTTATGAATTTCACGGATTTGTTCTTCATCTAAAGCCCCTGTTTGCTCTTTACGATACCGCGCGATAAATGGTACAGTATTGCCATCATCTAATAATTCTAGTACCGTCTTAACTTGTTTACGTGTCACATCAAGTTGTTTCGTTATCTGGGCTAATACATGCTTATCTAATTCCATCGTTAATACTCCTCTCTAACTATTAAAAAAGCCTTAGTAAGGCAATTTTAATCCAATCCCTCTTGCACAAATTATTTTGCTTCTAGATTAATATTTGCCATGACGGTTTGCACATTTTGCACACCTGTCTGCAAATTAATGACAACACCATTTCTTACATGTAAGATTCCTGGTGTACCTGTCAGTCCAGGATAGTTATTACTCCCAGAAACATTATTAACATCTGCAAAATAGACTTTCATATTGGCTGCGTTACTTTCTGCAAAAGTAAAAACATCCTCCTGAATTTGCTGACATGCTGCACAGCTTTCTGAATAGACATATACGAGATACTCACTTTCAGGTTGCTGGGGAAACGCTTGGTAAGAATCAATATGATCAAATGAATCATAGTCTGTACTTTGATTTACCGCATCATAAACAAATAATGCTAAAACCAAAACAGCAAAAATACCTGCAAATGTTACCCCTAACTTTAGTAAGAAATTATCTTTTTTTCTAACACTTTTATAACTTGCCATATTATCACTCCTAGCTCTTAATATTGTAACGAATAATAGGGCATTATGCAAGTCATAAATACTACCGTTCTGATTAAGGTTTTTATAAAGGCGTTAAACTCATAAAAAAACTCAAGCCATCACTATTGGCTTGAGTTTGACTTATGTCTCTTTGATACATATCGCAATCGCATATTGTCTTGAATGAGAGATACTTACACTAACGGTATCCTCTGGATGGTATGCACTTTTTATATAGGGTGCTCCGTAATGATCATTGAGTATACTTACATCACTAAAATTAAGTTCTTGATCAAAACTCTTATACACTTTGGTATAAGCCTCTTTGGCTGCGAAACGTCCTGCTAAAAAAGATAATTTTCTATCAGTATGGCTAATCCTTTGATAAATATTGATCTCCTCTTCACTCAAAACACGTTCTATAAAGCGATCACTCAGCCGTTCTTTAATTTCTTCAAACTCAACAATATCAATACCTACATTACTCATAATCCATTTCCTCCATAATTTCAGTGGCCAATTCATTAATATTGCGAAAGCGGTGATTTAATGCCGATTTACTGACTTTTTTACCAATCAAATCTTCACTCAATTGTGAGAGTTCTTTTAATGATGATTCAGGATATGATTTGCGTAATTTTATAGCTTCCTGAACACTTTTATTTAATGTCGAAATATCAAGCGTGTTTTCTAATATACTGATACTTTTTAATTGTTTATTCGCCGCCTCAAGTGTTTTATTTTGATTCGCAATATCCATATTCATAACCCGTGTAATGGAATTAACAAAATCCCGTTTAATTCGCTCATCTTCATAGGTGAACAATGCACTTGTCGCACCTGTTAATCGGAGAAAATCAGATATTCTTTCAGATTCTTTTATATAGGCAATATATCCGTTTTTACGTGAAATGTATTTTGCATTTAAATCAAAATAATTTAGCAATGACATAATCGCTTGTGCATGGGCTTCATAATTTGTATGAATTTCTAAGTGATAGCTAGATGATCTGGGAGAATTAATCGATCCTGCGGCTAAAAAAGCACCTCTTAAATAAGCTTTCTTACAACAATCCTTAACTAACAAAGGATCTTTCATCATATTATCATAATCATCCATTAAACCACATTCATGAACAATAGTATTGGCTTTATGAGCGACCTTAATAATATAAATATCATTTTTTTGAAGTTTCATTTGTTTCTTTGATAGTAACTCAACTTCTGTTTTGTATAGTCGTTTAACGCGCTCTACAACATGCCGCGCGACGCCAATATTCGTTGTATGAAAATCAATTCTCACACCGTTACTCGATATCGTAACTTCACCATTGATACGCAGTAAAGCAGCAAGTTCTGCTAGCTCGCAACAGGTATTGGCTTTTACGGTTATTAGTTCACTTTTTACATTTGTTGCAAAACTCATACTATCACACTCAATCTTTGATAACCCATTATAACATGGCTATATATTGATGTCTATCAAATCAGGGTTACTTCGTAACATCTAGATACACTTCACCATCTTGTAACTCAATAATGCAATCTGCTTTTTCAGCAACAGTCCGATCGTGAGTGATGACAATAAATGTTGTTTTATACTTTTCATTAATGTCTCTTAATAACTTATATACTTTTTCAGTTGTATCACTATCTAAGTTTCCCGTTGGTTCATCTGCTAAGATGATGTCTGGTTGATTGATTAATGCACGGGCGATAGCTGTCCGTTGTTGTTGTCCACCACTCATATTATTGGCTAAATTATGTTTAACTTTCTCAAGTCCGACCAAATCCGTTAATTCGTTGGCACGATCCTTGAGCTCATTAGTTATAGGCTCGCCACTAATTTGCACAGGCATTAAAACATTTTCATAAGCTGTAAACTCAGGCAATAGATAATGAAACTGAAATACAAATCCCATCGTTTGATTACGTAATTCAGCCAAATGATTGGGATTTAAGTCGTTTGTGTCGACGTCGTTAATAAAGACTTGGCCGTTTGTTGGTTTATCAAGTGTTCCTAAAATGTTTAATAATGTAGATTTTCCACTACCAGATTGGCCAATAATAGAATTAAAGCTTTCTCGTTCAAATGATAGATTAATATCTTTTAAGGCATGCGTTTTAACTTTCTCTCCATAGACTTTATCAATCTTTTTTAAAATAATCACATTATCCATTTTTAATCACCTCGATAATACTAATATTACGTGATCGTAATGCTGGGAACAGCGAAGCTAAGGTTGCTGCTGTCAATGCAATAAATCCACTCAATGCAATAAACTGAGGATCTATGTATAAATTAACTACAGGAGACCCGTCAGGGTTTACAGCAAACTGTGTAAAGGCATAACTAAGACCTAATCCTAGTCCAATACCCCCATGGCACCCAAGATCCCTAAAATCATACCTTCATAAAGAAAAATAAGACTCGCTGTTCTGTTTTTAATACCCATAGCTTTCAAAATACCTAATTGTCTTGATTTTTCCAAGACCGTTATGGCTAACACACTACTAATCCCTAATACCACTGATAATGTTACAAAAACTTGAATCATAATGCTAGAGACACTTTGCCCTTCTAATCCACTTAATAAATCAGCGTTTTCTTCTTTCCAATTCGATACTGATAACTTATCCCGACCAATATTGTCACTGATGTCTGTCGCAATGGTGTCAGCTAAAAAGACATCATTAACTTGTATTTCTAAGGCACTAATGACATCTGTCTGTCCTAAGAGTCCTTGTAATGTAGGTAATGTCATCGCTACACATGATTCATCGATAGCTGTCACATTAAACTGATAGCTTCCGCTAATTGTGACTTCTTGTGATCCAACCAAGGGCACCTCAAGTGTAACCGTATCGCCAACTGAGACACCAAGTTCTTCTAATACTGGTTCCCCAACAATAATCTCATTATCATTATAGGGTATAATACCTTCAGTTAGTCCATCATCCCATCCATAGATTTCGTTGGATAAATTAAAATCAAATGCACGCATAAGGATTGGTGATGAGGTGTTTCCTTTAATCATAGTTCCTGGTTGATCTAATGCGTAAGATGCCACTGTTATATCCTCGTCAATCGTTAAAACATCTTCTCTTAAAGCGATGTAATCCTCGATATAGTTTTCTTCATTTTCATTTGTGATGGTTATTTGCGAGCGATTACCAATAGTAGAATCGACTAAATCAATTTGTAATCCTTGGATTAAACTACCAATAAATACTTGAACACTAACCCCAACAGCAATTCCTAATGCGATGAGGATTGTTTGGCCTTTACTACTCCATAAAAAGCGTAAGGCAATACGTAAAGGTAGCATTATTCTATCCCCTTTACCAGCGCTTCAAAATCAGCAAATGTCCATAATATCTTATCCGGTTCAATTAAAGTGTCAGCATCCTTTGATGAAAAGGCTCTGCCCCCCACATAGATTTTGATGTCTGGATTAATCACTTTTACCGCATCTACAAGATGTTTTGTTACAGATAAATGATATCGATTTGTAACGCTTAATGCTAAGATATCTAGTTTTTCTTCTTTAATGGCTGATATAATCACATGTAACGGTGTATTTGCGCCAATGTAAATTGATTCATAGCCTACTAAATAAAAGAAATCTGTTGCCATTCTAGCCCTAATCTCGTGATATTCTTCTGTCGGACAGACAACAAGCACTTTTTTATTTAATGACTGATAATCGTTATTTTTAAACATCTCTTCAAGATGCACATACATCGCTTCAATGATTGTTCTTACAATATTAGTGCGAATATGTTCTTGCCAAATACATGCCAGATCATCTATACCACAATCAATATCATTTAACACAGGTTCTAATACATGTTCATATAATGTAATAATGTCAATTTTACCGTTCTTTACCATATCTAATGCCATATGCACTGCTTTAGACTTTTTAGCTTGTTTAATCGTCTCATATAATGCTTTATATTCTTTTTTCATCTCAATCCTCCTCCTTGTTATTACAACATATTTTATCTCTCTTACATATAAAAATGACCACCCTATATTAGGTGGTCATTTTTGTATATATTATTTGTTTTTCTTATCTAACTCTTTAATATAATGAGAAATTTGTACAGCAGCAATCGTTCCATCTGCGGCCGCAGTGATAATTTGACGCAGTTCTTTATCAATCACATCACCAATCGCAAATATACCAGGAACTTTTGTCATCATGTGTTCATTAACTTCGATATAACCCCAATCATTTTGGATATCTAAGTCTTTAACAAATGGTGCTTCTGGGACATTTCCAATAAAGACGAAGGCACCTTCAACATCTAAGACTTCTTCCTCTTTTGTTTCAACGTTACGGATGGTAACACTTTCTAATTTCTCTTCACCATCAAACGATGCGATTTCGTACCCTAATTTAAAGTCCATTTTACCCGTTTCTTTTGCTTCATCAACTGCTTTAGCGTCTGCTTGTAGATCCGGCAAAATATTAACAACCGTAATATGGTTTACTGTCTTTGATAAGTAAACAGCTTCTTCAATTGCACTGTTTCCTCCACCAACAACAACAATATCTGTGTCTTTAAAGAATGCTCCATCACAGATTGCGCAGTAGCTGACACCTTTTCCACTTAATTCCTCTTCGCCAGGTGCACCTGTTTTACGTGGGTTTGTTCCAGAAGCAACAATAACTGTTTTTGTTTCATAGACATCTCCAGATGCGGTATGAACTTCTTTCACGTCACCTTTATCAACGATATTAGTAACCTCGCCATAACGATATTCAACACCGAGTTCTTGTGTGTGGTTAAACATTTTTTCAGATAACTCAAAGCCTGTGATTTTTCCAGTACCTGTATAGTTTTCAATCTCCCAAGTTGACATCATATTTCCACCTGGGGCACCTTTTTCTAACATGACTGTTTTTAAGTTTGCACGTTGAGTATAAATAGCTGCGGTCATTCCACCTGGTCCAGCTCCAATAATAATTACATCAAATTTTTCCATTTATCTCACCTCGATTTTTAATTATAACGCTTTTATGTCTTTTTGTTCAGTATTTTGCTTAACAACATCCATATAATACTTCGGTTTTAAAACCAATCTACTATAGAAGAGGTATCCAATACCCCCTAAAATCATCAGGATAGATATGACTTGTGCCGTTCGTATGTTGGTATTTCCAATATACAGACTATCGGTTCGCATTGCTTCGATAAAATAACGACCTGTTGAATACCAAATAAGGTAAAATGCAAGGAGTTCTCCACGTCGTAACCATTTTGTCCGGCGAATAATAATCACTAGGATGAAGCCTAATATATTCCACAATGATTCATATAAAAATGTTGGATGATAATAGTTATATAGTTCATAATTTTGCGCGCCTTCAATTAATGATCCAACGTGTCCTGGGTCTCCTGTTTCTGCTTCAATTAGCATATTGTTTGTTATAAAGTCAGGTAACCGTAACGTTTCTTTTAAAAACGCCCGTTGCTCATCTAAACTTAATGCGGGTTGTCCACCTTCTGTACCACCAATAATGCCACCGTGCGCTTCTTGATTAAAGAAATTTCCCCAGCGGCCACTGGCTTGTGCAATTAAAAATCCAGGAACCATGATATCAAAAGCACTCAGAATGTTAATGCCTTTATGCTTTGTATACACATAAGCACTAATAAACGCGGTAAAGAAACCACCATGGATTGCGAGGCCCCCATCTGTGATACGTAATATCGCTATAATATCCCATGCGTAACGTTCCCATTCAAAGATGACATACCATAATCGGGTTCCTAAGATGGATAAAGGAACAATGATTAAAACGCCATCGAGTATATCATCAGATGAAATTCCAAGTCGTTTTCCTTCTCTTAGTCCTAATATAATCGCTATAACAATTCCTAACATGATCATAAAACTGTATTTGTACCACTGAATAAATCCTAGATCTAGTAAAACATTGCTTATTGGGTCATAAATATGTGTCATTCGTCGTCACTTTCTTTCTGTCGGCTTTGTAAGTTCATTTTAACGGCTTCAGCAAATTCTTGAGCTGAGTTTTCACCTAAAAATTTTAATCGTGCATTTACGGCGGCTACTTCTACTAATGAAGCGACATTACGTCCCTCAGAAATCGGTAAAACCACATGCGAAATTTCGGTATCAAAGAAGGTTAAGGTGTTATGATCTAACCCTAAACGATCGTATGAATTCTTTTCATTCCACGGTTCTAAGTCAATCACTAACATAATCTTTTTATTCTCTTTAAATGCTTTTACCCCATATAACTTAACAATATTGACAATCCCAATCCCACGTATTTCTAAATACTTGCGTAACATCTCTGGCGCTTCACCAACGATAATACCAGGTTCACGCTGATACATATCAACTCGGTCATCAGCAACTAATTGGTGGCCACGTCTAACAAGTTCTAAGGCAACCTCACTCTTACCAAGGCCACTTTTTCCTCGGATTAACACGCCAACGCCACTAATATCAACAAGAGTCCCATGAACACTTAATCGTTCTGCTAATTTACTATTTAAATACTCAAATAAACTACTAATTAAGGCACTTGTTTTATTGTTGCTATGGCAAATCGGAATATTGTATTCATTCCCTTTACGAATAAATATTTCTGGTATTTCAGTATTTTTAGAGAAAATAAACATTGGCGGCCGTTTTTGGAATAACATATCAACACGGATCTCTTGATCGTTTTCAGTTAACCACCAGAAGAATGTCACTTCTTTTGAACCAAATACTTGGATTCTGTCATATTCATAAAAATCAAACAATCCAGCGAGTTCAATTCCTGGTCGTGATACTTGAGCGCGCCTTACTTCGCCATTAATACCCCCTTCACCACTTCTTAAATCCAACTTATGATCTGTAATAATATCGTTTACTGTTAACATCGGATCACCCTCTTAATCCTTGTCTTAAATACCGTCTAATCATCAGCCCCACACCATAGCGTAATGAAGCAAAGATTAAGACGAAAAAGACAAGTAATGTTTCATTAACAAAGCGGAATGAGTCGATAAAAATATATCGATCAATCGCATAAAATATGAAGACATAGGCAAAATAGAAGATTGTGCCAAATGTTCTTAAGACCCATTTAAAATGGTGTGAGAATATATACACCTTAAGCATGGTCTCTATGATCGTAAATACCCCTCCGACTGCGAAGACAATCAGTATTGAATCATACGATGCAAAGTTGAATACTTCAATCACAAGAAAAATTAAAGTGACATTCAGTAAATAGCTAAACAGGAAATTAATGAACTGATTGGCGTGGTACACTCCGCCAAACTCAAGGGCAAATACACGGGGTTTCCCCCCTTTTTTATTGCCTTTTTGTTGTCGTTTAAGTTCATCCATGACGCGCTTTAAATCCTTCTCTAAGTCTTCTTTAGAGGGAGTCTTCTCATTTGATGTTTGTTTCTTTTCTTCTTCATTTGTCTTTTTTGTTTCTGTCGACTCTTCATCATGTTTTTCTTCATTGTCCATAGTCATCACCTCAGTTCAATACATGTTTTAAATATTGTCCAGTATAACTCTCTTTAACGGTTGTAATATGTTCTGGTGTCCCTGTCGCAATGACAGTCCCTCCCATATCGCCACCTTCGGGTCCTAAGTCCACAATATGATCAGCCACTTTAATAACATCTAAATTGTGTTCAATAATCACCACTGTAGCGCCTTTATCAACGATATGATTAATCACTTTTAATAAACGCTTAACATCATCAGAATGAAGACCTGTCGTAGGTTCATCTAAGATATATAACGTATTGCTTGTAATGCGTTTGTGTAATTCTCGAGCAAGTTTAACACGTTGTGCTTCTCCACCACTTAAATCTGTGGCTGGTTGGCCAATTTTGAGATATCCTAGTCCTACATTAACCAATGTATCTAGTTTTTTCTTAGCTTTAGGAATGTTTTTAAAAAACTCACTGGCTTCTTCAATCGTCATTTCTAACACATCACTAATGGTTTTTCCTTTATATTTTACTTCTAGCGTTTCTTTATTATAACGTGCTCCGTTACACACTTCACATGGTACATAAACATCCGGCAAAAAGTGCATCTCTATTTTAATTAACCCATCACCACGACACGTTTCACAACGCCCACCTTTGACATTAAAGCTAAAACGTCCTTTTTTATATCCACGTTTCTTTGCCTCATTGGTCATCGCATAGATGTCTCTAATATCATCAAATACTTTGGTATAGGTTGCCGGATTGCTGCGTGGTGTTCGCCCAATCGGTGATTGATCAATATTGATAATCTTTTCAAAGTCTTCTACACCTTCTAAGGCATCAAACTCACCTTGCGTTTGCTTTTTACGATATATCTGATTAGAGAGACCTTTATATAAACATTCATTAATCAAACTTGATTTTCCACTTCCACTAACACCTGTCACGACATTTAACAACCCTTTAGGAATATCGACATCGATATTTTTTAAGTTATTTTGTCTTGCGCCTTTTATCTTGATGTAGCCATTATCAGGTGATCGTCGCTTTTTAGGAATATCTATTTTCAAACGTTTTGATAAATACTTACCGGTTATGCTTTTGTCGTCTTTTAAGATTTCATCATAAGTCCCCTGGAAAGTAACATTTCCGCCATTTAAACCTGCGGCTGGCCCAATGTCAATAATTTGGTCTGCTTCCATCATTGTTTCTTCATCATGTTCAACAACAATTAAGGTATTTCCTAAGTCACGCATCTTTTTCAAGGTATGAATCAACTTACTATTGTCTCTTTGATGCAGTCCAATACTCGGTTCATCTAAAACGTATAAGACACCGGTTAATTGTGAACCTATCTGCGTTGCTAAGCGGATACGTTGACTTTCTCCACCACTTAAAGTTGCGGCTTGACGAGATAATGTTAAATAATTCAGTCCAACATTTTCTAAGAAACTGAGACGTTCAATGACTTCCTTTAGTACCATCTCACTAATTTGTGATTCTTGTTCACTCAGTTCAACATGATCAAAGAAGTGAATGATATCTTTAACACTATAGTCCGTAAGTTCTGAAATATCTTTACTCCCCACTTTAACACTTAACGCTTTGTCATTTAATTTCTTACCCTGACATACCGGACATGTTATTTCTGCCATTAACCCTTCAATCCACTCACGCATAAACCGTGATGACGTTTCTGTGTAGCGTCGTTCTAAGTTCGGGATAATACCTTCATAGCGTTCTTTATTAACATGTTGATAGCCTTTATCTTTTTTACCAAATTCAAACTGTATTTTATCTTTTGTCCCATAAAGAAATACATTCAAGTCTTTCTCTTTCATATCTTTTACTGGAACTGTTAAATCGATATTATAATACTCTGCGATTTGACGTATTTTTGCAAATCCGTAAGTATCTGTATTTTGCCATCCCTTAATAGCCCCTTGTTCTAAGGACTTGGTTTTATCAGGTATTAACAAATCGGGATCTATTTTACGTTTATGCCCTAATCCAGAACACTCTTCACATGCACCATATGGCGCGTTAAACGAAAATAACCGTGGTTCTAAATCACCGATACTAAAATCACATTTTGGGCAGGCATAATGCTCACTAAAGACATGTTCTTCGTCATTTATTAAAACGATTACTTTGCCATTTCCGTGCATTGCGGCAATCTCTAATGAGTCAAATAAGCGACTTCTCACACCGTCTCGAATCTTTAAGCGATCTACAACAACTTCTATAGTATGGCGTTTGTTCTTCTCTAAGTCAATCTCATCTTCTAAGTCCATTATCTCACCATTGACACGAACACGAACAAACCCATCTTTTTTTAACTCATCAAAGAGTTTGGCATGAGTACCTTTACGCTCTTTTGCGATTGGGGCTAAAATGATACAACGTCCCTCCGCTACATTAAGTACTTTATCTGTCATCTGTTCAATCGATTGTCCGGTGATTTCAATCCCATGAGTTGGACAAATAGGCCGTCCAATACGAGCATATAGTAACCGTAAATAATCATAAATCTCCGTTACCGTTCCCACAGTACTTCGGGGATTTTTTGATGTTGTTTTTTGATCGATACTGATGGCCGGGCTTAACCCTTCAATGCTTTCGACATTGGGTTTTTCCATATTCCCTAAAAACTGTCGTGCATAAGCACTAAGGCTTTCGACATAACGTCTTTGTCCTTCGCGATATATCGTATCAAATGCTAAAGAGGATTTCCCACTCCCACTTAGACCCGTCATAACAATAAACTGATTTTTAGGGATTGATAAATCAATATTCTTTAAGTTATTCTCTTTAGCGCCTTTTATTACAATGTTATTTAACATATATTTTCACCTAATCTATCCACGCCTTAAAGGTTGCTTCATCGATGATCTTTACACCAATGTTTTCTGCTTTATCCAGTTTACTTCCTGCGTCACTCCCAGCAAGGAGGACATCGGTGTTTCCACTAACAGATGATGTCACTTTTCCACCAAGTTGTTCAATTAACGTTTTGGCTTCTTTACGTGTGTACATCTCAAGCTTACCTGTTAAAACAAACGTTTTGCCTTCAAAACGATCATTGTTCTCTTGTTTTTTTGCACGATACTGAGTATTTACACCAAGTTCTTGCAACGTATCTATCATATCACGATGTGCTTGCTGACTAAAATAATTAACAACACTTTTTGCAATCACATCACCAATTTCATTAATGTCTTTTAAAGATTCTTCACTAGTTTCCATGAGTTGATTTATCGTTTCAAACTCAGCTGCTAAGACCCGCGAGACTTTCGCACCAACATGGCGAATCCCGAGTCCAAACAATAATACATCAAGATTATTATCCTTGCTTGCTTCAATGCTTTCTAACAATTTTTCAATGCTTTTTTGGCCGAAGCCTTCTTTTAATACCAACTCAGAACGGTGGTCTTTCAACCGATAAATATCAGGTATTGATCGAATCAAACCATCATTATAAAACTGTTCAATAATACGAGCTCCGAGTCCATCAATGTTCATAGCATCGCGTGAAACAAAATGAATTAATCCATTCATCCGTTTGGCATCACAGTTAGGGTTAACACAAAAGTATGCGGCTTCACTGTCTTTGCGTTCAATCGGCTTATTACATACTGGACAATGCGCAATCATTTCAAATACTTCTTCATTACCTGTCCGTCGTTCTTTGACAACACGGACAACCTCGGGAATGATATCACCTGCTTTTTGAATAACAACTGTATCGTACTGGCGAATATCCTTTTCTTTAATATAGTCTTCATTATGTAATGTCGCTCTAGCGACCATACTACCTTGTACTAATACTGGATTCAAGTTAGCCACAGGTGTAATTTGTCCCGTACGTCCCACTTGGAAAACAATATCTTGTATTTGTGTTAATACTTCTTCAGCAGGGAACTTATATGCAATTGCCCATTTTGGGCTCTTTGCGGTAACACCAATGTCATCATAAAGACGAATATCATCGACCTTAATAACAACTCCATCAATATCATATGATAACGTATCACGTCGTTCTGTCATCTCTTCGACAAAAGTAATAACCTCATCAATAGTATCGAACCGTTCAGTTAATGGGTTTACATGAAATCCTAATTTTTTCGCAAACATTAAGGCATCATAATGACTTGTAATCCCATGTTTTAATGGTGCCATAATGCTATATATAAACATATCTAATTCACGTTTTGCGGCGATTTTACTATCTAATTGACGAATACTACCACTTGCTGCATTACGCGGATTCATAAACGGTGCTTTTCCTGTTTCTTTTCGGCGTTTATTTGCTTTCTCAAAAGAACGCTTAGACATAAAAATTTCACCACGTACTTCAAGATCATCAGGATACTCTATTGTTAATGGGATTGAACGGATGGTCTTTACGTTATGTGTGACATCTTCTCCTACTGTTCCATTTCCCCGTGTTGCGGCTAAGACAAATTTACGATTCTCGTACTGTAATGCCCCAGCGAGTCCATCAATTTTCACTTCAGCCGTATATTGTTGTTTTCCTACCACTTTTTGAATACGCTTATCAAAATCATATAAATCCTCTTTATTAAAGGCATTACTTAGACTCATCATAGGAATATCATGTGTGACTTTTTCAAATGAATCTAATACGGTATCCCCAACACGCATAGTTGGAGAATCTTCCCGTTTTAAATCAGGATACAGTGTTTCAAGCTGTATGAGTTCATTCATCAACGCATCATACTCTTGGTCTGTTACACTTGGATTATCTTGTGTATAGTATTCATAGTTATATTGTTTAAGTTGTGAGATGAGCTCATCTATTCGCTTTTTAACATTCATAATATCACTTCCAATTGTCTATATTATATCACACTATTACTATTTTTTCTTGATTGCAGGATGATCCTTTAAGAGTTTTTTAATCCCTACGCCATGACTAAACGCAATGACACATTGTTTACCAGCAACACTTACAACAACACCATCTCCAAACGTCTTATGGGTAACCTTATCCCCTTTATTTAGAGTGTTTTCACTATAGGTATCGAGTGTTTCTTTACGTTGTTTTATAAATTGGTTTTTGGCGTTATGTGTTTTACTTTTTGTCTGATTAAATTGATGATGTTTGCGGACATATCCTTCATAATCTAAATACTTCTCTGGAATTTCTTTTAGAAATGGACTATCCATGTTTTGATTTGTTTGTCCATATGTTTGTCTAACACTAGCATTCGTTAAGTAGAGGTTCTCTTGGGCTCTTGTGACACCAACATACATCAATCGACGTTCTTCTTCTAAATCTTTGGCGTTACCTAAACTTTGATATAACGGAAACATGCCTGTTTCAACTGCCACAATGAAGACAACACGAAACTCTAATCCCTTGGCGGCATGTAACGTACATAAGGTGACACCATCTTCAACATCTTCTTTCGTTTCTTCACTTTTTAAGGCAATGTCTTCTAAAACGAAAGAGAGTTGTTCTGTTTTATCAAATTCCTGATAGGTTTCACTCGTTTCTTTTAAAATGGTCTTTAACTCTAATATGTTTTCATAGCGAACATCACCTTTGTCGTCCTTCTTTAACATCTCAAGATACCCGGTTTCTTCTAAGATGGCATCAATGATGTCATCAATAGGCTCACTTTCTAGTCGTTCGTTTAAGTGGTGAATGATCTTTGAAAAGGCAGTTATATTAGCGGCTTGTCTTGAAGATAAAAATTCACCTGCTTGGTCTAAAGCATCGCTTAAAGGTAGTGTGTTCTCAGCTGCATAATCCATAATTTTTTCGATTGTTTTGGCCCCAATACCACGGCGTGGTGTCGCAATGATTCTTAAAAAACTGAACGCATCATCAGGGTTGATAATATATCTTAAATAGGCTGTAAAATCTTTAATTTCTTTACGTTTAAAGAAACTGGTGTTCCCAAAGAGTCTATAGGGCATTTGTTTTTGCATAAAGACTTCTTCAAATTGTCTAGAAGTACTATTAGCGCGGTATAACACCGCAAAATCATTATAATCATAGCCTTGTCTAATATGTTTTAAAATGGTAGTTGCGACATATTCAACTTCATCACGGCCTGTAGGCCCTTTATAATGAACAATCTTATCTCCATCTCCCTTCGTTGAAAAGAGATTCTTAGGAATCCGTGTTGAGTTATTTTTAATAATTGCGTTCGCCGCATTCAAAATGGTATTTGTAGAACGATAATTTTGTTCTAGCAAAACAATATGGGGGTGGCTAAACTCTTGTTTAAACCGTTGTATATTCCGAATATTAGCCCCTCTAAATGCATAGATACTTTGGTCCTCGTCCCCAACAATAAAGACATTTTCATTCTCATTGGTAAGTAATTTAACGAGTTCATATTGAACGTCATTTGTATCTTGGAACTCATCGACTAAGATATATTGAAATAATTCATGATAATAGGCTTTAATGGTGTCATGTTCTTTGAGTAAGCGAATAGTTAAAAGCAATAGATCATCAAAATCCACTAAGTTACTTTCTTCTAAATACGCCACATACTTGTCTTTTATGTTGCCGACAACTTCTTTAAGTGGCATTTCGATACTATCTAAAAACGCCGGATCTTGTTTTACTTTAAAAACAAGATTGCGCACTGTCTTTGGTGGAAAAAGTTTGATATCAACATTTTGTTTTTTGAGTAAATTTTTCACTAATTGCTTAGTATCATCATCATCGATAATCTGAAAATGTCGATCATAGCCAAGTAAATCAATATGTTCTCTTAAAATACGTGCACACATTGAATGAAACGTCGAAATCCACATATTTCTAGAGTACACACCAATTGCATCATAAATACGGTGTTTCATTTCTTCTGCGGCTTTGTTTGTAAAGGTAATGGCTAATATATTATTAGTGGGAACATTTAATTCATAGATTAAATAAGCGATCCTTTTTGTTAGGACGCTTGTTTTCCCACTTCCTGCGCCAGCAATTGCCATAACTGGTCCTTCTGTTTTTAGGACGGCTTCTCGTTGTTTTTCATTCAAGCCTTGTAATAATTCTTGCATCAAATCACCTGTAAAAAGTATATCAAAAAAAGCACTATATTAATAGTGCTTTAATCATAAATTTAGGATAACTTATACTGATATTTTTTAAGCGAAATACGCTGCTTATTAAATACAATGCCTTCTTGTAATAATAGATTTTTTTGACGATTACCCATCTCACCTGATAATGATATTTTACCTTGGCTATTAATAACACGGTGCCATGGAAGGTGGTATTTTTCACTCATACCATGTAAAATTCGACTAACTTGTCTTGCAGAACGGGGTTGTCCTGCTAGAGCAGCAATTTGGCCATAAGTCATCACGTATCCTTTTGGAATCATTTGGATAATGTGTATAACATCCTCGGTAAATGCTTGCATAATTATTTTTTTACTTTATATGATGAACGTAATGAGACCGTTCTATTAAAGACTAATACATCATCTGTACTATCTGGGTCTACGGTATAGTAGCCATTACGTGTGAACTGGAATGATTCACCAATATCAGGTGCCATATTTTCTTCAACATACCCCTTTTTAACAACCAGAGATTGTGGGTTTATTTTCTCATAAAACGGTATCTCTTCGTTATCAAAGTCGGTTACTAAGTCGTCAAATAAACGGAACTCAGCAGGTTTATTATGCGATGCGTCTACGAAGTGAATATTGCCATTTGGCTTCCGTTCTTTAAAACCTGATCCGCTTTTTGTATTCACATCATAGGTACAGTGAACTTTAATGATATTACCGTCATCATCACGAACTACTTTGTTGGCTTTGACGAAGTAGGCATGCATTAACCGAACTTCTAATCCTAATGATAAACGACGCCATTTCTTATTCGGTTTCTCTTCTAAGAAATCTTCTCGTTCAATATAGACATATTTGCTGAAGGGAATCATGCGTGATCCTAATTCTGGATTATCACGATTATTCGTGACCTCTAAATACTCAACTTTATCTTCCGGATAATTATCAATTTCTAATAATAGTGGTTCTGTAATAGCATTTGTTCGTAATGCATCAAAGCGGAATGTTTCACGAACAAATTGTTCTAACATTTCAATATCTGTTTCACCTTGGCTTTTTGGTAACCCAAGTGCTTTAATAAACTCTTGAATCGCTTTTGGAGGAATGCCTTTTCGGCGTAATCCGCTTAATGTAATTAATCTAGGATCATCCCAACCCATAACAGCATTATTATCAACTAACTGCTTAATGTAGCGTTTTCCCGTTACCGCATTACGAATATATAACTTACCAAATTCAATTTGCCGAGGAACATTTTCCATTTCACAATGTTCAACAACCCAATCATATAATGGGCGGTGATCTTCAAACTCTAAGCTACATAGACTATGTGTAATTCCTTCTATTGCATCTTCAATTGGATGAGCAAAGTCATACATAGGATAAATACACCATTTATCCCCCGTACGATGATGGGTTGCACGTTGAATCCTGTAAATGATAGGATCTCTCATATTCATATTTGGACTTGCCATATCTATTTTGGCTCGTAAGACTTTAGAACCATCTGGATATTCACCATTTTTCATGTTTATGAATAATGTTTTGTTTTCGTCAACTGAACGGTTACGGTATGGGCTATTTCTTCCCGGATTCTTTAAGTCTCCGCGATATTCACGGATTTCTTCACTATTTAAATCATCTACATATGCTTTTTTTCGTTCAATCAATAACATCGCACGGTTATACATTTCATCGAAATAATCACTGGCATAAAGTTCATTTTCCCAGTCGCATCCCAACCATTTGATATCCTCTTTAATCGCGTTAACAAACGAAATATCTTCTTTTGTTGGGTTGGTATCATCAAACCGTAGATTAAAATATCCACCATGATTTTTAGCCATAAAATAATTGGTAATAATTGCTCGTGCATGTCCTAAATGGAGAAATCCATTTGGTTCAGGCGGAAAGCGAGTAATGGCTTTGTCATGTTTTCCTTGTTTAATATCTTCTTCAATTATGGTGTTTACAAAGTTGTTCATTTCCATTCTTTTCACCTCTAAAAACAATCTATCAATAGTTTAACATAAAGTTATCTAAGAAAAAATGAGAACGTTACTTTTTCTCTATTTTTTCTTTTAATACGTTTAATAACGCAAGACTTTCTTCATACTGATGGGCGTTCTTTTTCTTAAGAAATCCAAAGAAAGTTGAATCTTCTAATAACGTTTCTGCGATATTATCAATTTCTAAATAATGATCATTCATATAACTTATAATGTCATCAATCGACTTAAATTTTTTCTTCTTAATACGATACTTGCGCTTTTGTGATGTTGTAGCCTTTGCGGCTATTTCCATCATATTAGATGGTGTCTTACTGTCTTTTGTCTTTTGTTTTTTCTTCTTTTTTTTCTTTTGCTTTGTCTTGGTTTTTATAGAATCTTTTTTTAATGACTCATCCGTATCAAAAAAACTATCAATATCGGGGATAACCTGTGTCGTCTTTGTGTCAACTTTACACGACGAAGCATCTCTATCGGCCCACTTGAACTTTAATTCTTGTTTTTTCTTAGCCATCTTATGCCCCTCCTTGTGTGGTTAACCCAATTGCGATAAACCCTATTGTCGCAAGTAAACTTAAAAATAGTAAGATGCGTAAATAGCGCATAAACCGCTTATGATATTTTGTCATTTTATCGAATCGGTTATTAATTGAGCGCACATAATTCTTAAATTTATCTAATAGTTTCTCAGGCCCGGCTAAGACAGCCATATCTAGTCCTGATTGTTTTGGGTCTTTCATAACAGTTTCTACATAATCTTCTAGGATACCCGATTGTTTTAAACGCGCGTTTTCCATATCATCTTTCCATTTTGTAAACATGCGTTTGGCATATTTACTTTTCTCGCCCCTAACATCTTTGATAAAGCGTTTAAAAAAGACATTGGCAATTGCATGTGTAAACAGTAAAAAGATTGTAACAACACCAAATAAACTATACCATGGTTGCTCGTATAACAACCCATTCAAACGCCTCACCATCCCTTCTAGAAAAGGAAACATAGCCGGTGTTAATGATTCGGGTGATTGATACAATAAAGCAAGAAATAATCCAAGTAAAACCGTCAATATAAAGGCTAAAAAACTTGGTTTCCGTTGCTTTTTAATTTTTTTGGGTAACAGTTCAACTAAGGTTTCTAAATCTTCCATTTGTTGGATTGATGCGTTTCGGTACGCTTCTATCCAACGATCAAATATATCATATAAAATACTTTCTTTTGTTAAAGGTTCAAAGGTATCCAGTTCGATAAAAGCTTTTAATGTCATCGGCTTATCTAAATCAACATGTGATACATAAAACTTATCGATTGTATCAATCTGCATAGGCCATGAAGATTGATATGCCAAAGGATTTTTGTACCGGGCGTCTTTGCTTGAATCATAAGTATAATAGGTTACTAACAAGTCTTTTAGCGTCCGTTGATTCACCAAGGAGACGTCATGAAAATCCTGATCAAATTCAAGAAACTTTTTAATCCGGTATTTTGTTATGTCATAGTTGTTTAATTCTAGTAGCAACATTAATTCTTCACCAGATGTCATTATATCCCTCCTAACGGATTAAACTCTTTACACATTGTGTAAAGGCGTCACTAAATAACTCATAGTCATCATCAGCCAACATGCGCATTGCTTCTATAGTAATATCACCATCATGATACATTTGTTCAAGCAAACTCTCATTCGCATTCTCGGGAATATTAAACGCAAACTGATCTCCCATCACGGCAATGACTTCTTTGGTTAATACATCATCTTCAACAGACTGATTGAGTTTAGCAAGAAACGTTTCCATTGTTTGTGTATCATATGTTATTGTCTCATTGTTTTCATCAATCATGACATATGCTTTGATCGCTACTTCACTCGTTAAATACTGCATATTGAAGAGCTCACTTAACAAGCCACTATCGCCTTCAGATTTCATGCATATATCAACTGTAGGATTAATCGGAGACGTTTCTCTACTTGCACACATTCTTGCCATATCATTAAATAACGCAGATAAGAGCGGTGTGTTTTGCATAGTATCGTAGACATCTAAATGGTATTTCATAACACTAATTCCAATCTTAACAACCATCGAGACATTACCTTCTATACTTGATGCAATATCTTTATAATATAAATCATATTCATCGACTAAAGATTTGGTTTGTGTTAATATCTCAGACACTTCTTGATACTCCTGAAATGCCTCATCAAAAAGCCCAGCTTCGTAATCATACTTATATTGCATAATAATCCATGAAACCTGTTCACCTTCAAAAAGCGTTGATACAACACGAAGTGCATTGTTGTCAAAATCATAAGTTGTCACTGTACTCGTATCAAACTGATCACAACGATGATTAGCATTTTCTAACTCATCGAGTGGCACATTGGCAATATTGTCTTCTGTACAACTTAGCCATAAGGTAAACACATCATACGTTTGAACACTCATTCTAACCTGATAGAGTTGTGTCTTTAGTGTATCATCATCAATTTGACTCTCAATATCATCATAATGTTCTTTAAAGCTCACAATAACAGGACTAATATCACCCTGATCTGGATTAAAGACAGTGCCTTCATTGAATTCTTCGACAAACCACTGAACCAATCCTCTATGATTATAAATCGCTCGACTTAGCGATGATAACTCATCTTTGATGTCTTCTTTATTTTGGTATCGATTGATAAACGCTTCTGCGTCAATAACTTCCTGAGAGACATTCTCTTCTGGATCAACAGGGACATTTGTTACACTAACTTCTTGATATGGATCTGGCTTTTCTATTGTTAAAACGGGTCTTTCATGATTAAATTCGTCAGTAAAGTCTGTACCAGTCTTAAACGCGTCTAATTTATCGTTTAAGTGATCTTCTAAATCACTCGTATACTGTTCTAAATCCGATATGTACTGATTGTATGCGACTTGATAATTATAGTTTTTAAGAGCTATTTCATAGGCGTCTATCGCATTCTCATGATCATTCATTATTTGCAAGGACATATCTAGTTTATCATCGAAGGCATTTTCTTCTTGTAACATTAATTCATATACAATCCTGTCATTTTGTTCATAGATAAGTGCGATCGAGACGCCAAAGTAATTAGATGGCATCAGCGCCGTACCATATAAATCAAAATATGCATCTTCAACGAGTTGTCTAGCTTCATCTGTCAACTCAGGATATACATCATTCATAAACTGTGCTTCATAAGAATCGCTAGCGCCAACATATTGTTGTTGATAGGTATATATCGCATCGTTATAGTACCCTTCAATCCCTTCAACACTTAAGAGTTGTTGAAACTCTTCTGCTTTATCCGCGAGATTTTTTATCGGTACAGCGGTTTCCGCTGTACGGGCAATCCGTGAAAATGGTGGGGGATGTTCTAAGACAAAGTTTGTCGCGTGTGCGTTGGTACCAACTAAATTCAGCGATAAGGCTGGTAAGATTAAAAAGTATATTAGAACATACCCATTAATAAAAGCAAAGATACCACCAATAATATTATTTTTCTTACCTAATTTAGCGCGCATGTTCTCATTTAATATATATTTCTTTGCATAAAGTGATAACAAGAAAATGATAAAAAATAATAAGAAATAGGTTATAAAATAAGCAATAAGCATGCCTAAGGTATATTTAAAAATGGGCGTCAATTCGGCAATAACTTCATAAAGTAATGTATTTGATAATGGGTCATATAAATATTTTGTAATATTTCGGCCCATATAATAAATAATCACAAAAGGTAAAATCAAATTGATAGAAAGCCGTATTTGTTTATGGCCACCTGAAAAATACCCATAGCAAATATAGGCTAACAAGATAAGTATAAGCACACTATCAAAATTAAACTGATAGGCGATTTCAGGTATTACATTAACAATCATAAGGTCCCTCCCATTGTTCTAAACTTGCAAGAAAAACCCTTCGTTTAAAAGGGTTTTTCTATATAACGTTTAGGGTTGTTATGACATTATTTATTGTGTTGTGTCATCCGCAGATCCATCTAACTCACCGAATAAGTCTTCAAAACTTGAAACAGTTGATGAATCAATTAAGGTAGTAAATGAATCAAGTACTGCTTCCTGAGTTGCTGGATCTAAATTTTGTAAGTTATTTACTAGTGTTTCAACATCTTCAGGGTTAACGTCTTCAGATGATGTTAGTGATGCTTGGATATTTTGTACACTATCATAGACAGCTTCTTGACTTCCGCCATCATTTTGATCAAGCACAGTATCTAAATTGGTTAATAATTGTGGGTCTGAAACAGCATCTTCTAATGCAGTTTGGAAGGATGCTAATACATTGTCATATTGAGATGTCACTTCTAAAACAATGGCATTGGTTGCTAAATCGATACTCGTCACTTCAACAACACCTGTATTAGTTCCATCTTCCATTAATGCAGTTAATCGTGCGGTACTAATGATGAGATCCCCGTCGGCATTAAATTCACCAAACTCAACATCACCAATATCAGCAAATACTGATTTGAATACCTCTAAATCAACAACTTCAAGGTACTCTAGGTTTGTCTCATCAGCATCTTTACCAACAGTAATTTCAACAAATTCTAACTGTAATTCAGTTGGTGTAGCCGATACTTCTTCAGCTCGGATTACTAATAAAGAATCAATTTCACCAATTTTGAAAAGTGCATTGGCATATATCTCTGTCTCTTCTATCTCAAACCAGAGACCTTTTAATCCAAATTCGATTTCTTTTGTTTCTGTATCTGAAATTTGAATTTCTTTAACGCTTCGCATCTCTGTAAAGCCATTTTGAGAACTGTAGATTAATTTATTGAAGACACGTTCTCGAATCTTAAATCCACTGTCGTCGGTTAAACTGCTGTTAAAAATGTAGTCAGTGAATAAATCTTGTAAATGCTCATCTGGATTGAATAACTCCGGATTATATTCTCCAATAACAACTTCTCCATTTACAACTTCTTTATCGTGCAAATCATATAAGTATTCCGGGAAGTTTACTGGATCTTCATTTTCAAGTTGAGAAATACCTGCTTCAACAACAAATTCCTCATTCTCAATATAGAACTCTACTAGTTTTTGATCAAATGTTATACTGAGTAATTCTTGTGCTAATTTAGATCCTGCGTCTGCACCGTCTGAATTAGCGGATATTTGTTCTAAAATATCATCTTTAGGAATTGTATAAGAAATATTTTCTAAATTGAAATCTCCCATTGGCAAGTCTGATAACTCATTTTCAAGATTTAAGTTAGCTTGTTCGTCAACCATTGAAACAATCGATGAAATGAGTGATTTAGGCACTGGTAGACGTCCTAATTGAACCTTGTCAAACTCTAAATAGTAATAATCTGGATCATCTTCAAATAAGAAGTGCACTTCAAGAACTGTTTTGTATGTTACATCGTTACTAATATCTACTTCTAAAAAGACATTAAATACAAACCGTCCCGGATCAACACTTGAAGCCCCTTCATAAAATGATACCCATGCACCTACTAAACGTAGAGATAAATTATAGCCTTCTACTTGTTGTGCTTGTGCATAGACATAACATTCGTTATCTGTTTCACAATCTGGTCCTGGGGCATAATCGGGATTTTCCCCTTTGAAATACTCATAGATTGCGACATTAATGATGTCTTCATGAATATTGAAATAGACGTCTTCTGTTGTGCCGTTTTCAACATCAGTGATGGAGTTATTTAACTCAGTAAATAACATTTCCTTCGCATCGGCATCTTCTGTGTAAAGGTCTACTGGCATGTGTTCATCACCAGTTCCATCATACATTAGTGTTGCCACTAATGCGGGTGTTCCAAGGATGACTAATATTGGAACAAAAATTGCCATAAATAATTTTTTCATGTTATCGCTCCTGTCATAATATTTTCTTAATATACAACCCTAGTATATAGAAATATTGTGTAAATTTTATGAATATGATTTTGTTATATTGTGAATTTAAACTAACGGTGCTCGACTAACGCCTTTTAAGCTCATATTATCTATTGTTTTATGTGTTATATATTTATAGTAGCCCGCCACGCCAATCATGGCCGCGTTATCTGTACAATATTCAAAATTAGGGACAGATATCTTTACATTTGATAAGCGTTCAAATACTTTTTGACGCAATCCTTTATTGGCCGCAACACCACCAGCGACGATAAACATTTTCGCATCAAATTCTTGAATAGCTTGTTCACTTTTGGTCACAAGCACCTCTGTTACTGCTTCCTGAAAAGAGGCACATAAATCATTCACACGCAGTGTTTCATCTCGTTGTTTGGTATTATGAACAAGGTTAATCACATGTGACTTAATTCCTGAAAAAGAAAACATATAATCCGGTTGCTTTGTTAAGTCTGGCATCGGATAGGTATTTTTTCCTTTACTAGCCAATCGATCCACTATAGGTCCGCCTGGATATCCTAAGCCAACGGTTCTTGCGACTTTATCATAGGCTTCTCCAACTGCATCATCTTGTGTTTCCCCTAGTTTTTCAAACTTATAATGCTCTGTCATTAGAATAAGTTCTGTATGTCCTCCGCTCACAACTAGACAAATAAGGGGAAACTCTAATGGTTCTCTAATCGCATTGGCATAAATATGTCCAGCGATATGATGAACCCCAACAAGCGGGATGTCATTTGTGAAGGCAAAAGCCTTAGCTGCATTTATACCAACAAGTAAGCTACCAATTAGTCCTGGCCCTTTTGTCACAGCGACTAAATCAATATCCTCTTTACGGACATTTGCCTCATCTAGCGCTTCTTCAAACACCACTGTAATCCCTTTGACATGTTCTCTTGATGCAATTTCAGGGACAACTCCGCCATAGGCTTTATGGACATCTATTTGGCTAAATACGATATTGCTTAATACAGTTGTGCCATTCTTTAAAATACTGACACTGGTTTCATCGCATGAACTTTCAACACTCAATACAATCATCTTACTCACTCCTAGTATGTTTCATTACTAATGCATTTGATCCATCTTGATAATATTGCTTTCGTTTACCTATAACGCTAAATCCTATTTTTTTATATAAGCTAATTGCTACGTGATTATTTTCTTTTACATCCAATGTAATATCCGTCAAAGAAATCTCTTTCTCACTGTTCAATAATGTTTTAAACAACTGGGTTGCAACCCCTTGACGACGATAATCTGGTTCAACATAAAGGTTGATGATATCGACTTGATGACCAACAACAAGTGCCCCAATATAGCCAATTGGCTTTCGTTCATCCTTTGCAACAATATATTCACTTTGCGAATGATATAATACGTCTTCTTTTAATGTATCATATGATAATCCTTGATGAAATATCTCTTGTTCACACTGAAAAATATACGTACAATCTTCTAATTTAGCTCTTTGATACAAAATCATTCGCTTTCTTCCTCATCAGACTGTAAATTCTCACCTATCTCGGCTTCTAATTCATTCATGGCATTAATTTCTAAACTAAAACGTTCACTAAAATTGGTAATCAGAGGATTCACTTCGTCCAAACTACCAATATCAAGAATGTTAATATCTGTTGAATAGCCACTAATTTCATCAATTGTTGTTTCGTTTAATTGATATTTCAAATATAGCTGTTCATAAATCTTTATGTCATGATAATAATGATAAGGCGTATTTAAATACGCATTGTTATCTTCATTGTACCGTAAGGTATGGAGTCCTAAATCTTTAACTGAATTATACAGTGTTTTGACTTCTACAAATCGGACAACCGCATCTTCATCATAAATGATGATAGAGATTGGAGTAGTTGGACTCACCGCAATCGTATCCGATAAATAGTATTCTTCATCATATCCTGATTTATATTGATTATAACTATCCACAATCTGATATTGACAGGCGTTCTCGTTATACTTGTAGCGTGTATTTCCAACTTCTAAATTAATCGGGACTAACAACGTATTAGAAACTGTTGTACAGGTATTTGATGGTTCCACAAAGATATCTCCGTCAAAACCTTCAACGATCATATCATAATCAATGCTTGGGTCCATTAATAATAATTCTTCGACGGTAAGTAGCCGATTAATGGCTAAGTCAATCATTTTCCCATTATTGTCTGTCTCATAGGTGATTAGAACTTGCTTAGTCGAATCAATATAATAACTATTTCTACGTGCTTTAAAATTATATTCTACAGTTGTATCATTTTGGCATCCAACAAGGAATAACGTCAATAACAAAACAACACTCATTAATAGTAAACGTCTCATTTAAAACATCCCCAATCGACTTAAGACATCATTGATTAAAGCAATGATCTCGCCCATATTTTCTGTATCGACATGACGGATAATATCATGGTTACGACCAAGATAGTTAACGGTTTCTTCAGACCAAATCATCGTTGATTCTGTCGAATCAAAATCTTCTTTTAAGATGAGTAAATTAATGGATTGATTTGTCAAAACATACTGCTCAATGATACTTAGTTGAGCCAAGTATTGTTGGTTTGATTCAAAGACATTCCCTGCCTGGCTTAAACTCATCGGTAAAACATTGACGAACGCTCTTTGCCAAATAGAATCTTCTGCATTATATGTGATTTCTTCAATTGAAACAATATCGATGAACGGATTAATTAAGAAATTCGTTCGATTAAAGCGCAACACATCAATGTTCTCAATAGGGGATGTCGTCTCAATATCGACATTGCCTGAATCAAAACCGGTCTCGTGGAAGACATATTCATCATAGGTACAATACCCATTATCCCGTATATGATAAAAGTAATGTTGGTCGTTAATGTTCAAAAACCTAGGAATTGCACTGTCTGAAGTAATCCCACAGGCATCATCTAAGACCTCAGGTGTTATATAATTTGATACCGTGGGATGGTCCGTGAGTTCTTCTGCGTTAAAACCAATCCGCTTAAGAGCCTCAAAGAACGGTAATCGCTCATCTAAGATAAATAAATCAATTTCACCAACAGCGTTGGTATGGTATTTGACAATGAGTTCATCATTGATCACATACCCCTCACGATCTTTTTCATAATTGCCACGATCAAAGACCCCACAACCTGTGAGGAAAAATAGGGATAATGTAATCATCAGGAATCGTCTCATGTTATCTCTCCTAATTGAGTGTTATTGTGAAGGTCTGATTAACTTCTTGAGTATCACGATACGTTTCTGCATCTGTCACAATAGATATCTCTACTTGAGCATTAATCTCAGCCTCAGTAATCGTCAATGCCTCATCGTCTAATGTACTTTGAATACTCGCTTTTATGGTCTCTTCATCAGGGGAAGTGGGTAGTCCTTCACTGTCTAAATAGCTTTGATAATATTCATCAACAGTAAGATACCCATTTTGGATATGATTTCTTAACGTAGCTTCTGCAATATGATCAAGATATTGATTACTCACCATAACTTGATAGGCGTTATCGACAGCTTCTTGATAGAAATTATCATAACGCACGTTATCATTATTTTCAATCCCCCAAAGACGATTGTACTCTGTTTGATAATAATAATTATTGACGTCAGCTTGTGTAATTGGACTAATTAACTCAACGGTTAAGCCATCTAGTGTTGTAACAATGTTCTCAATATTAGCAACTGTTAATGTATTAACTGTCAGTGTGCTCACTGCGTTTAACACGGTTGTACTCATGAAACTTAAATCTATATACGTTGTATCAAGCACACTCAATGTTGTTGCGCTGACATTTTCTGTATTAAATGTATCTAGATTAGTGCCTGTAATATTTAGTGTTGTAGTGCTCCCATTAATTGTCAACGTTAAAGATGTTGTACTAATTGTTAGGGTATCTAACGTCGTTGATGAGATATCTACATTACTCGCGTTATTTGTGAGCGTAACGGCACTTAATATGTCATTATCTGAAATGATAATATCTGTAACGGCTGCATTGACAGTCAATAATGTGTTATCTGCGTCAATAACCGATAAATTCGCCATAGCACCTGCCACACTTGTCATATTTGATCCTGTCATAGTGACCTCAGCGTTAGATGCATTGATTGTTGTCTCACCTGCATTTGGTAAAGATACATCAAGTGTCGTAATCTCTTGAGACGCGGTAATACTTGTATTTGAGCCACTATTTCCAATTAAGGTGATACTGGTGTTGGAACTAGCCGATACAGTAATGGTTGAGGCGTCTGTTTCTAGTGTGTCTACATCTTCTCCATTTTGAATGGTTAACGTATCACCTGTAAGATGTGTTATGGATGGCGTAATAATCGCTGATGTCAGACTCACAGGTGTATCAATAATTAGCGTAGAGACCTCTCCTATTAGCGAAGCAATCAGATTACCTGTCACATTCAAGTCAGTAGTCGGTGCCGTGATATTAAGTGATGTCATAACATTACTTGATATATTCAATGATTTTATATTAGTTGTTACACTTGGGGACTCTGAAGTTACTGTCAGTGAGCCTGTATCTAAACTACTACCTGTTAGTGCGATTGTTGTCGAAGCTGTTGTAATATCATAATTATCTTGATTTAGAATTAACTCAAGGTTATTTAACGCTACTGAGCCTGTATCTAACGTTTGTAATGATGCACTATCTACGGTTAAATCATTTGTTAACATGCCTGTCATATCTAATGTTGTCATCGTATCATTGATAACACTAACGGTAGGCAATGTTCCAGTAAGTGTCATTGACGTCGTTTCTGCGGTGATAGATAAATTAGCTGATAAATCATCGCTATTGACATCTAAAGTCGATAACTCAGGTGATGTAAACGTCATAGATTCTATTGTTCCACCAACAGTAAAACTTGTTTGATTCGTTGTCACATTAAGCGTTGTTACAGCATCCCCTGTAAATAAGGTATCAATATTCGTGTTCGTAAGATTTAGTGTATTGATGGTAGTATCTACTCCAAATGTTACACCACTGATATGGCTTGTATTAAATGTCGCAGTATCAACATCAGCTGTTAAATTAAAGGTAACAGCTGGTGTCGTAATATCTAACGTGAGGTCCCCTGTTGGTGATGTGACCTGTGCACTATTTAAAACAGCACTGTGCAAGGTAATGTCATCTAAAGCACTGATTACAATGTTTTCGGTATCAGTAGTAACATCAAACGGTGATTGAGCAACAGACGTGACTGTTAAATTTGTTTGATCTAAGGTGCCTGTAAACGAGGTCATTTCTCCGCTAATATCAGCCGTGGTAATATTGGTCCCTGACATCGTTAATGATGGGGATGTTACACTTGTTGATATCGTATCGATATTCGCATTAAAGGCACTAATATTAGATAAAGATGTGCTATCAATAATAAACTCATTAATACTTGATGCACTGTCTAAGGTGAGGGTAGATACACTTGAATTTAGTGTTAATTGATTAGCTAAAGCTTGTAAAGACAGATTTGTCGTACTGTCAGCATCAATCGTTACTTGATTAGTGCCAACATCAAGTATCAAACTTGTGATATTAGGCGCTGTTAAGACTGTGCTTATAGCATTATTCGCAGCAATATCTAATGTTGTTTCATTACTATCAATAGTTAATGATGGAACCTGAATATTAACCGCGTCTAGCGAGGACAGTGATGGCGATATTAACGATAGTAATGTATTGATCCTACTGGTGCTATTCAGTGTTAATGCGGTTAACTCAGTATCTGTCATATTCACTGTGTTGGCATCTAGTGTCATCGTAGCAATATTGTTACTATCAGTAATATTCAATGTACTAGATGGCAACGTAACGGTTAATGTACTTGCTTGTTGAGCTATAATACTGGCGGTTGATACCGCACTCCCAGTGACAGTAAGTGCTGATTCAAGCGTTGTATAATTTAACGTTGAGATTGACGCATCATGTAATGTCAGGGTCGCGACATGATCCCCATTTACGGTTAAGGTATCGATGACTGATGTACTTAATAGTTCTACAGTAGGGGCTTGTAAAAGAGCAAGTGTCAGGTCGTTACTATTTAATGACATACTTACCGCTGATGATGTATTACTGTTAATCACTACTGTACTCCCTGGTAAGTCAAGTGAGAGGTTGGTTAATTGATCATTACTCAGCTGCATATTAGATACATTGGTCCCTGAAATGGTTATATCTGAATGACTTGATGTCACTTCTAATTGCGCTATACTTGTGTCATTTAATACAAGATTTTGTAGATTAGTCGAGGATACCGTTATTGTATTCACAGTACCAGTAAAAGTCCCATTCGTAAGAGTATCATTATCGAGTACTAATGTATCTGTTAATAGATTTAAGGTTAACGAAGATTGGTTTGTCTCAATTGTAGTATTATACGCCACGTTGCTTACTATTCCATTAGTAAGTGCATTATTAACAACGGTTAAATTCGTTGCTTGTAGTGTGTAATCTATCGTATCTATCCCACTATTTACAATCAGTGATGTCGCGTTGTTATACGTATCATCTAATGTATTAATCGTGGTTAAATTATCGGCATTGAACGTACTGGATACTGATGTAAATTGATCAAATGTTAAGGCCGTTAACGCACTATTGTTAATCGTTAAATCGGCAACATCTCCATTTAAAACATGCGTCGTTGCTGTTGATGATAAGAGGAGTGTTGTCGTTGGCATTGTCAATTGATAATTCTGGTAATTTGTGGTTAAAGTAAGTGTGTTGGCGACATCCCCTGTTAGTGTCAATGTTGCGCTCATATTTAATTCAGTCGTTAGCTCAGTAATAGTGTTATCTAAGTCTTCAATCGTTAATGCGGTGATTGTAGAATTGGATAAATCTGTCATGTTGGCTGATAAAAGGCTAATCGTTAGATGATCTAAAGTTGTATAATTATCTAAGAAACTATACGAGTTATAAGCAGCTTCTTCAATGGTTAGATTAACCATACTATCAAATGAGTCGGTATCAAATAAAACACTTGATGGATCCCCTTGTGCACGTAATATCACGTCTCTAGCTTGATTAAACCCATCCACGATCGTTATTGTGTTGGGAATCTCTACTGGCGTTGATTGATAGGCATCAAATGAGCGTGTAATGCTCGTTAGATTTGGGTATGTTGTTAGATAATCTGTCGTTAGATTAACTTGTGGTAACGCATTAAAACTGTCTGTAAAAGTTGTAATGTTATTACTGTTTTCAAGGGTAATAATGCCTAGATTATCTAAGCCACTTAGGTTTTCAATAATTGTTGCGTCATTATCATATGTTAACCCAATAAGTTGATCATACACTTCAAACGGTTGTAAATCAGACACGGTTTGTGTATTTTGTAAGACTAGTGATTGTAAGGTTGATGCCATAGCTAATCCTGAAAATGCAGAGTAATCTACATAGTCAAGGCCAATGGTTAAAAACTCTAAATGTGTCAAATTACTTAAAAAGGCTGACGACGTAATTTGGTGATTCCCCAAATCTAGTGTCGTTATTGGACTCCCATCAAATGCGTTGTCACCAATAGTAATAATTGGTGTCGCATTATTATTGGCATAGTTTAGTTGAAAACTTGATAATGCTGTATTTTGTAACCCCGTAATTTCTGTAATAGCCAAATCATTATAGCTTAATGCAGTAAGACTTACTAAATTATTAATCCCATCAATGATTGTTAATGTATGTTGTAATGTTTCTTCATTATACTGAGTAGATATATCAAGCGTTGTTAAATCAGGTATACTATCAAAATCCGTAAGCGTTGTTAAGCGATTTTGACTTATGTCGATCGTATCAACACTGAGCACTGTATTAATACTTGGTATATTGCTTAAGTGGTTTTGAGATAAATCTAGTGTTTGTTCAATCTGTGTGTCAGTGAAACTTGAGGTGATGGTGCTTGTATCATTATTACGTAAGATAAGTTGTGTAAGATTCAATCTATTGAAACTATCTGTCATACTATCAAAATGACTATCTGTAATTTGAAGCCCTAAGTCATTATTAAAGGACAGATCATTAAATGATCCACTAATATCTGTTGTTTGTGTACTTGGTGTGTTGTTATCAATCAAAATGTAGTCATATTGTCCATTATTAAAACTATTAGAAATGGACTCTATTATACCCGTTTCAATTGTAATGACGTTACTATCAAAATAGACCGTGAATATGTCATTAAATGCATCTGTAATTGTAGTTGTTTGATCTAAAGAGACCGTAAGCGCAGTTAAGTCACTTAAGTTATTAAAACTTTGATTAATTGTTGAAAGTGGTGTGTTGTTTAAGTCTAATATTTCTAAGTTTTCTAAGTTTTCAAATGCTCCATCTAAATCATTCAATGGATTATCGGCCGCACTAAAATAGATTAAATGGCTGAGTGAATCCGCTTGTGTTACCTCTGTTAGATTCGTTATTTGGTTGTTTGATGCATCAATACTGATAAGCTCAGGATTATCATAAATAAACCGTATATCTGTTAAGTTATTCTCATTAACGAGAAGTGTTTCTAAGGTAGGTATCACGATTGATTGTTCATCAATATGATCAATATTCATATTTGATAAATCCATTACAGTGATGTTAGGGACCTCTTTAAATGAGTTAATAATCTCTAAGCCAATCCCTGTTTGAAAACCAAAGGTAAAGTAGCCTTCAATAATTTCGCCAGACTCATCTAGCGCTTGCATATCTAGTTCTGGTAGATTATTAAAACTATTTTCTATACGGGTAATGATATTAGGGTGTGTCTCTGTAAAATCGTCTGGTAACGACTCACTATCAGGTGTATCAATTAAAAGATGATCAAGGTTAGGTATATCGCTGATACCAATTAAGGTATCCAGTCCATTATCATATAAAATAAGCGATTCCAATGATTGATGACCATAGACACCTGATGTATCGGTTAATGTAGGACCTAAATCATTAAAATTACTGTGTAAATCTAACACACTCAAATTAGACCAAGGTGAAAGATCTGGAATATGGGTAATTTCATTACCATTAAGATATACCCTCTCTAGGTTTGGGATATCAAGAAGTTCTGTAAAATCAGTGAGATTATTATCGGATAAATCTATCTCCGTTAGTCCTGTCATACCAGAAAGAATTCCGATATTGTTAATATTATTGTTGTAAAGCGTTAATGTTGTCACACTTGTAAACTGTGATAAAGGTGTAATATCTGATAATTGATTATTATGTAAATGGAGTGTTGTAATAGGCAACACTTTATCATTTAAATCCGCAATAGAGGTCAGATTATTATCATTGAGATACAGTTCTTCTAACTCGGTTGCATTTTGTAAGCTACTGAAGTTTGGACCGTCTCCTAAACCGTCTAAATCGCATCCTAAATCATTATTAGCAAGATTTAAGACTCTTAGACTATCCATAGCCCCCAATGGCTCTAAGTCGCAAATATTATTGTTTTCTGCGTTGAATTCACGTAAGTTAGACAATCCCGTTAAGCTATCGCCAAATTGTTGGATATTGTTGTTTGAGACATCCAATGTTTCTAGTTTATAGAGTTGTGTAATGGCTGGCAATTCATAAATATCGTTATTTCTCAATATTAACGACTCTAAGTTGATTAGATTGTCTAATCCCTCAATATTGACAATTCCGTTATCACTGAGATCAAGGGATGTAAGTTTTGTCATTTCTTCGACGCCTTCAACGCTCTGTAAAGCAGCATTATTATTTAAGATTAACTCGCTAATTTTACTAAGATTTTTAAAGCTATCAATACTCACAACTTGTGTGTTGCGTAACTCTAGTGATTGGATATTTTGTAAGGCACTAATCTCGCTAATATCTTTGAAGCCTTGCCCGATTAATGTCAAAGATGTAAGGTTTTGAAAACATTGGATTCCACCGAGATCAATATTACGATCTGGTGTGTTTTCTTCAAACACAAGCTCAGTCATGTTAATGATTTGAGTAAAGTTATCTTCGTTGATGGTTTCGCGTTCAGGTGTGGATGTCGCAATTAACGCATATAAATCTCTACTCGCAACATCCGCAAACCCCGCATACGTACGACAATATTCAGGTAAATGGGTATTCTCCACAGTTTCTCTGCAACTTGAAAGAATGATGACAGTCATCATCACTAAAAGTATTTTTGGTAATTGTTTCAAGTAGCTCATGATTGCACCTCCCGAATAATATCGATTGGTTTCGTATTGGCAAGTTTTGTTACATTTCGATAACTTAAGAAACCGAGTAAAGCAAATACGATGAAACTATAAAATAATAAGTTAAAGAATGAAATATCCGTTAACATACGATTGTTTCCAATACTAAGTTTCATACCTGCAAAACTAATGACACCAGTTCCTTGATTAATAACATCAATAAAGACGGCATTAATTAGCATATTTGCATAATAAATAATGACTACACTCATAATAATTGCCATAATCACTTCTGTGACAATTTCAATAAAGAAAAGCATTTTAATATCTTTGGCTGTAGAACCGACACTCCTATAAATACCAATTTCTTTAATACGTTCGCCTAAAATAACTTTCAGTAAGATGTTAAAAAAGACAATACTGATGATTAAAAGGGCATTAAAGAATACACCAAAGAGTGTTCGAATACTCGTTAGATAGTGATACGCCTCACTATTGACTTTACAGTTAGAATAATCTGTCACTGTAAAGATATCATCGACAATTGGTGACAATTCAATATTGCTTTGTCTCAAGACATTATCGACGGTATAAATAGCACATTCATCCCCTTGTTCTATTGGTTCTTTACGAATCAGATTAAACGTATCAGCATAATTGTTGCCTGAGCCTTGGGCAAAGTCGTTAATTGGGTCATGAAAGTTCTCAATTGTGACAATTTCTAAGATATCTTCTTCATTAATGTTCTCTAATAAACTGCTTTCTAAGATACCACTATCTAAATTGACACTAAAATACCCATTAACATACTCTAATGACGCTTGTTTTTGGAATAATGTGTTTTCATAGGTATCTTTATCGATATAGATCACTGATTCATTTTCATTATCAATAATGGCCGTGATTGTCATCGTGATAGTTGTTTCTTGGCTTTTAAACACGGCATCATGAATATCCACTTGGGGGAATGGATTGGTTGTTTCATCATACACAGCTTGATAAACCCGTTCAATATAGCGTGGTTCTCCGGGTTCTAAGAAAGCATCGCGTTCATCTACCATATAATAAATGGCATTACTACGTAAAAGTAAATCAAAATAATTTGGTGCAATTTGATTTACTTGTGACTTAAAATCATCCATATACTCAATAAACTCATCTACAGAGTTAACATAGTCTGTGGCCTTTTGGTCACGAATACGGGCTTCACATTTATCTTGATAATATTCACCTAAGCTATCGTAATGATAACAGTATAACGGTAAATTGAAGGATAAATAACGAATTGGGACTAATGTATCATCATTGTCATTGCCTTCAACGATTGCTTGGTTCTCATTCTCAGCTAAAGTATCTAAGTACGCAGAGACGCCAAAAATCCCCTCTTGAATGGTAAAACTATATAAAGGCACTTCTATCTCATCATTGACATACCCTGAAAGATTAACGATATTATCTGATAGCTGCATGACATCCCGATAAAAACGACTCGTAACCATGATTTCATTCTCATTGGGTTCAGGATAATAACTATTCCCAATAAATAAGTCATCATAACTATAGGCATTAATGCGTTCACTTTGAAAGAGTCGTAATTTATGATCTGCGAGTAAATCTGGATGGTTTGGATCATCGACAACACGCTCAACTCCACTAGTAATAGGGGAAATCATTACGTCTGTCGAATAGCTACTGACTAACTCGCTATCTTTATCTTCAAAATACCCTTCATATGTCGCCACAAGGTCTTCTTGCGCTAACATGTAGTCTGCATCATCAATGACAGGTTCTTCAGGTACTAAACTAAAAGCATAGCTGTTCGCTTTATTTAACGCTTCATAATAGGCATCATATGCTTCAGTTACGCCTCGCTCGATTCCATTAAACAGAATTGTAAAACTAAAAGCTAACGCAAGTGATAATGCCGTAAATAATGTTCTAAAAAATCGTGAGCGAATTTTTTGAAATGTTAACTCAAATTTATCCCATACAGATAAATCTGTCGGTTCTGTTTTACGATATGTATTTTGGTAGGTTTGAGGAATATCTTGTTTAATCAAATCATTTGTAAACTGTCCTTCTGATAACTCGATAATCCGTGTGGCATGTTCATTGGCAATACCGCGATCATGCGTAACAACAATCACTAATCGTTCTTTACTTAACCCTTTGATTAAATCAATGATTGTCTGACTAGTATTATAGTCTAGTGCTCCGGTAGGTTCATCAGCTAAAATAATCGCAGGATCTTTTACTAATGCCCGGGCAATCGCCACACGTTGCCGTTGTCCACCTGATAGTTGACTGGGTAATTTATGAATATGATTAATTAATCCGACCTTGTTTAAGATATCTTTAACTTTGGCATCTTTTTCTTTTCGACTATTGCCTTTTTGATATTTTAATGCGATCTCTACATTTTTATAAACACTTAAATATTCAAGCAAATGATACTCTTGAAAAATAAATCCAATTTTCTCATTTCTTATCGCATCCCATTGTCCTTCATTAATCGCTGTAATGTTATTTCCTTCTAGAAAATAATCACCAGCATCTGGGGCGTCCAATCCACCAAGGATATTGATTAACGTACTTTTTCCACTACCACTTTTCCCTACGACTCCAACAAATTCTCCACGCTTAAAAGATGTTGTTACGCCATTAAGCGCAACAATCTCACGGTTTGCTTTAGTATGGTAGGTCCGTTTAACACCTACTAAACGTAAAATAATATCGCCTCGGCTCATACCTAATCACCCACTTCTCAAGGCATCAATAGCACGCATGTTAGCCGCTTTAAAGGATGGGACTAACACACTAACAAATAAAAATACGACTGCGCCAATAATGACACCTATACTAAATGTTGTTTCATAGCTAAACACAGGGTTATAGCCAAATAAAGGTTCTAGTGTTGTTAAATCCACTACAACGAATCGGTAAAAATAACGGAAAGAAAACACTATAAGTCCGTATAATAATCCTGTCATAAATAAGATTCTAATAGCTGTTTCTACTGTTTCAAATACAAACATATTTCGAATACTTTTCTTACTAACGCCAATACTTGAATAAATCCCGATTTCCCGTATCCGTTCATGAATACTAGAAATCACAATATTTACTGCGACTGTACCACTTATCACAAATAAGCTCGCAAAAATGGCATAATACATATACTCTAACATAAGCTCTAAATCCCGTGTTTCTTGATATTGTCTAAATTCTGAGTTTTCAACTGAAATATCATATGTTGTATTTAATTGTGTAATATCTAATGGCTCTTTGACGTTCACAGGGGTGAGTGCAATGTACTTATCATAATATTCATCTGCACGGGTAAATCCTTTATCTTCTTTCAAATATGTAACATAATCTTCAAAGCCATCATTATACATATAGATATTACCCACATAATTAATACCTTGATAATAACTATTTAAAATACCGGATATGGTATAGGCGAAACAGGAATCCTTCACAATCGTCACATTCGGTTCTGTATCCCCTAATTTAACGGTTTCACCACAGATGTATAATGTCTTATCAATAAACCCTTCAAGCCGTATACTTGATGTATTAATTCCGTCGTTTAAACTTTCATTTAAACTAATCCCAAGAAATTGTGATAATAGATACTCACTACTAATCAATACTTCAGGTATATCTGCCTCTGGGTCAGGAAAATCTCCAACATAGATTTGATCACTCAAATAAAAGTCTTCTTTTTGTATTGTCGTTGATCCTAAAGTTGTGATACGCGGGCTATAAACCCCCGTGTTATAGGTCCGTTCTCCAGCATCTGAACTATAAAAATTATTCGTCGTTGCGATGTAGAGTTCCTGAACATAATGTTCATAATATATATAAACATTATCTACATTCTCTTCAGCTTGAAGCGAGGACATCAATGCTTGAATATGCGCATCTTCTGTCGTTGTATTCTCATCATATGGGCCAATATCAGTGACTAAATACTGTTCATAGTTGTTATTAATGTCAAATAAATGAAAATTATAAGCTGTAATATTTTTCATCACAATATTAACAATAAGTAACAAACTAATGCCAATCACAAAACTCCATAAAATACGTCGATTAATCGCGTGTTTTTGGCGGTAGTTCTCTCGTGCAATTTTGCGTGTAAATACAGGATTATTCGCAATGTATTTCCGATGTAGTGGCACTTTCGTTGTGTCGCCTACTTGGAGTTGCCCCTCTAACTCAGGAAATTGTTTCATTAAATGCTTACGTTTTCGTCGTGTGATTTTCGTCTCATAAGACAATAACGAATCTGTGGTAAGTCGCTTACTTGCGTTCTTTTCTTTAACAATCTCATCACTAATGACTTTGCCATCATGAAGTCTGACAACACGCGTGGCATTGTCATAAGCTAAATCTTCATCATGGGTAACCATGATGATAATTCTACCTGGTGCAAAGTGTTGTAAAAGAGCCATAATTTCTTTAGCTGTGGTGCTATCTAATGCCCCCGTAGGTTCATCAGCTAAAATAACTGTTGGATTGATAATAATCGTTCTTGCAATAGCAACACGTTGCCGTTGTCCACCAGATAACTCACTTGCTAGTTTCTCCTCTGTGCTTTCTAGTCCGACTTCTTTTAATAATCTACTCGCAATCTCTTTTGCGACTTTATCGTCGCTCCCGGTTAAAATAAGCGGTAGTGTTACATTTTCCATCACTGTTAAATGTTCAATCAAGTTAAACCGTTGGAAAATGAAGCCAATCTCTGTGTTTCTGATCTCACGCCATTTTTTATCTTTCCACTTATTGGTATTTTCCTCATTAAATAAGATCTCACCATCAGTTTTTTTATCAACACCACTGATCATATTTAGAAATGTTGTTTTGCCACTACCACTCTCGCCTAAAACAGCGATAAATTCACCTGGTTCAAACGTTAAGTTAACATCTTTTAAGGCAATATAATCACGTTCTTTTGTATAATATATCTTTTCTAGGTCGCGGATTTCTATCATACGTTCTCACCATCCCTAATTGCTCGAATCGTATCGATATTTTGTATTTTTTTGGTTGAAACTTTACGAATAATAAAGCGATAGATAAAGAAGTAGAACAACAATGTGGCAAATGCAATAACCATAGGATTAATGACAAAAACATCATATAAATTAAAGTCAAAGAACAAGCCAAATAATGGCATATAGAAATGTTCTATTGGCGCTGCTACAAATAAGTCTAATCGACTTAGACCAAATAGCGTGAGTGCAAATAAGAGATAACTAAATAATGCTACTCGCTTATTTTCAATTTTAACCATATCATGTATATCATCATAACTAGTTCCTAAAACACGTAAACTAGCCAATTCCCGGACCCTTTTGCGGGTCGCAGTCTCATAAATATTGCCATATAGATTAATGAGTACGAAACTCAAGAACACAATCGATAATGTCAGTGCTAAATAGATAACAATATACAAGATAATCATTACCATACTTCTTATCGCGTTCGTGCTGATACTACTGATTAATAAATCGAGGTTAGTTTGTTGCATAACGTTTTGGAATGATTGATTGGCCTCCATACGTTCGATCATTGATACAAACGTATCCAAGAATGGCATATTTTCAATAAGTACACGTGGTAAAACGACGTATACTAGCGATGTAATACTGCCTCTTTCTTCTTCGAATGCACTTACTAAAGAGAGTTCGTATGTTTGAGACTGTGCTGTTTCATAGAAGTGGTTATTAAAACGGTGTGCATATTCTTGATACATAATATAATTTGTACTCTCTTGATAGGTGAGTCTTCTCACATCGCCATAATGTTCCAGCATATCGACATATTCACTACTTTGTTTGATTCTTGGGTAGGCGTCCATCGCTACAAGATAAAGTGACTCAATACTACGATTGTCAAAATCACAAGAAGGACATAGATAGTTAAATTCTGCTTCATCACTGATGACAGCCATATGATCCGCAATATAATATCGTAACAAATCACGGTAAGTTAGTCCTTCGAACATAGCATTGTCAATTTCTGTATCTAAAAAACTACCATCAGGGTTTAATCCTGCTAAATCATCTTGCACATAGGCACTCACCAATGCAGTTGCAGAATTTAATGTATCAATCCACTCTGAGAAATTATCTGAGAATGCACTATACATCGTGTTTTGATATTCTGTTTCAAATATTTCTTCTAAATCGCTCACATTGTAGCGCTCATAGTTTTCGTTATTAATTTCGGCATATTGGATGCTTTTAGTAAACATCTTGTCAGAGACATTATCAATAATGTCAAAATTAACTTGCTCTTCTGATGCTTTACTGACAATAAAACTAAAATGTTGAGATGCCGCATTTGGAATATATAAATCTTCCCGTAAGGCCAATTCAGGATTGATATCTCCATCAAAATTAATTAAACCAACAATGTTAAATGTTTCTGTAGACGTAGTATATGTCTCATTATAGCCTTCTGTGGCATCATTAAAAGTCACAGTTGTTTTAGTGATATCAATCGTTTTTTGTTCTGGGTTTAAGTTATCGAACGCTTCTTGTATACGTTCGGATGGTATCATTCTTAAATCATTCCCATAATCATCTTTGAAATCACTTGGATTTAAAATCTCATACTGAAACAAATACGCTACAGGCACAACAATCTCATTTACCTCATCTGGTAATTCTCCACCTTCGAGTAAGTGGTTTGTTAAGATCGCTTCATTATTTTCAGCGTATAAGTAATTAAACTGATATATCTTATTTTCTTCTAACTCAGTATCCATAAAGCTACTAACATATACATATGGTTCAGGAAATGTAACAATATTTTGATACTGATATTGTAGTGGTTCAAAAATGATGTCAGGATTGTCTTCTCGCATAATAATACTGGCATTGTTATAGTACAGGTTAATCGCACCATATTGAGATAATTCTTGGTCTAAATATAGTAATTTATCTTGGTAATATTGGTATTCCACATATGGATCACTTAAAAGGACCTCATAAAAATCATTGCGATTAAGTTCAGTTTGTGAAAAATCATTGATGAATGGTTGTTCCATTGAATCATAGAGTGTTGTCTCATAATCTTCCATGGTAAATTCACTTGGGGCGAAATAGACATGATTATTATTGTTCATGTTTCTCTTATATAAGGCTTTTTCATTAAATCCACCAAATGTTTCTGAAACAAAATTGAGGCCAAATACAATTGTCAGTAAAAATATCGCAAAGATAATAGCACTAAATAAATGAAGGCCAATATTCCTGAAAAACGCCTTATTAGCGTATGACTTCTTACCATAAAACTTATCAGATGTTTGTAAAAACCGGTAAATTCGTGTGGATAACTTAGAATTGTGCATATGCTCTTTAATAATACGCTTTTTTAGTTCTTCATCAATACTGAATGGTTGATCATTATTTAGTCTGAAGTTCTCAATATTTAACCCCATATCTTTTAAAACAGTTGATTTATTCTCGTCAGATACAGTTTTTTCTACTTCGATAAGTTTTTGAATCTTTTCATCATCATCTTCTATTTCTTTATCAATCACTAAGTCTAATTCATCAACATGAACTTTAGAAGGGTCTGTAATTAACTGATTTCTAACAACATACCCACTTCTTAATTCAATAACACGTGAAGCATAATCCCTGACAATGGATTTATTATGTGTCGCAATAATTAAAAGCTTATTACGACATAAATCTGCAAGTAAATCTAAAATCTCTTTAGATGTTCGGCTGTCTAAAGCCGCTGTTGGTTCATCCGCTATAATAATGTCTGGGTTTTTAACAAAAGCTCGTGCAATTGCGACGCGTTGTTTTTGTCCTCCTGATATTTGATGAGGGAACTTATTCATATGCTCCTCTAACCCAACAAGCTTTAAGGCATGTTTTGCTGCCCGTCTTCGGCTTCCCGCATTAACAACCCCACTTACTCTCAGTGCTAACTCAACATTTTCAATGACAGTAAGATTATTTAATAGAATGTATTGCTGAAAAACAAAACCAATATGTCGTTTGCGGGCCGTATCCATATCCCGTTCACTCTTGCTTTTTAAATCCGTATCAAGAATCTGGCATTCTCCGACATAATCTCGATCAAATCCGCCAATAATATTTAATAATGTACTTTTTCCACTTCCGCTTTTACCAAGTAATACAATAACTTCTCCGATATCAAATGTCATTGTTAAATCACTTAGTGCAATAATGTTGTAATTAATTGTCTCATAGACTTTAGTTAAGTTTTTTAAACGTATCATTCTTTTGCCAACATCCTTATTGTGTCACTTTTAGAAATATAATATGCAGGCAGTAAACTACCTATCATAAATAATCCTAAAACAAGTAAAAATATCGGATAGATATGTTTCAATAACAATGGAAAGTCTATTGGAGTAGTGGAATTAATGACAAATGCTTTAATTAAATTAAATGAAACAATAAATATATTTGCTACAAAACTAAGATACTCCGTATAAAATAATGCCCTAAAGTTTAAGATGCCGTTCACCAAAAGCATGAGTATGACAGTATAGATTAAAGTATCTTTAAAAATAGCTAATGTAAACTTGATCGGGCGTAACATAAAGAGAATAGCAATCGCTTCTTGTGATGCCCCAAATGCTTTTAGTACAGCGATTTCCCTTTTCTTATTTATGATATTAATGGTGAACACAAATAGATATGACACTACACAAAACCCAATTAAAATAAACAAGATTGTTTGGACCAATACCGTAACGTTTTGTTCAAAAAACTGATAAACAAAATCAAGCAAAACATTAGTATTTGCAACCTCTCTGGTCACAAAAAAGTCGAGATAACGCTCTGTAAAAACATCTAGATTCTCATTGATAATACTAATCACAATGAAAAGCGTTAATGACAGGCTAAATGTCTTAAACGTTTTCCCGAATTTCTTTTTATCAATATCCATACTTAGAAAAGAGTACATCAAAAGATTTAAAAAACCTGCAGAACGTATTCTCAAGGCTCTATCCTCGACAATTTCTGCATTAAATAGTTTTCCATCTTCAGTTGTATAATCTTTTACAATTTTTCCATCCACAAGCATAATGAGACGATCACTATATTTTTTAGCAAACTCTTCATCATGCGTAACCATAATCACTGTCTTGGTCTTTGATAAGCGTTTTAATATGTTTAGTATCTCTGTTGCTGTGTAATCATCCAACGCGCCAGTCGGTTCATCACAAAGCAGTATTTTTTGATCATTTACAATTGCACGAGCAATCGCAACACGTTGTTGTTGCCCACCTGAAAGTTCTGGTGGTCTTACTTTGGTATATTGACCTAATCCAACATCTTCTAACGCTTCTTTAGCTTTTTCCCTAGCTTTTCTAAAAGCAACGCCATTTAAAATTAATGGTGTTGCCACATTATCCAAAATACTCATTTCATTCACAAGATTAAAGTCTTGAAAAACAAAACCAATATAATTATTTCGAATACTATTAAGTTTTTTGTTTTTGGCTTTTTGAACATCTTCTCCATCAATAATAATGGTTCCCTTGTCAAAATCTAACAAGGTACTTATGACATTCAAAAGAGTCGTTTTACCCGATCCACTTCTACCTAAGATCGAAACAAAACTACCTTCCTCAATATCTAAATCAATCCCTTTTAAAACATGTGTCTTTGTTGTGCCATTTTTATATGTTTTATGAAGGTTCTCTATATGAAGAATACTCAACCAAATCACCACCTATCGGCAATTATATCAAATACATATGAAAATCCTATGAATTACTTAAGTTTCTCTCTGCTTCTGTCTTTCGTAAATAATTCGGGGCTAAATGATGTACATTCTCAACTGGTGTTAATATGTTAGATGCAAGCAATACTTTAGGATCAGGCTCCCCCGACTCTACGATTGTAAAGGGGTATGGAACTTTCTCTTGAAAGGCTTTTGAAGACATAAACACCTCATCACCTATTGGTTCAATTAAACCGTTTTGTTTAAGATATAAGCCCATAAATGCATTTTTTCTCCGTGCATCAATATGTGCGAGGATATATCCATCAGAAGATTCAGATGATGCCATAAGGGCTAATGAACTCACTGTCTTAATGGTAATCCGTTGATTCCATGCAATCATTTTAGCCACCACAACACCAATACGTACGCCTGTATAACTACCTGGTCCAATACCTACAATGACTTCATCAATATCATTAATCGATAGTCCACTATCTTTAAATAACGTTTCAACAGTCGGCATAAGAACTTCAGAATGATTATTATCGCCTTTTTTATAATATGTTTGAATGGAGCGATTTCCCTCTAATAGTGCAACGTACAAATAAGGTGTTGCGGAATCAATAATCAATCGATGAAATGATGTGTTCATATTCGCCACTTCCTTCCAAAATAACTCGTCTTTTGTTATTGGCTATCGTGATTGTCATGGCTAAAAAATCTTCTGGTAAACTTTCAATAATATGCTGATACCATTCAATAACACAGACGCCATCATCATAAATATATTCTTCTAGATCATAATCAGCACCTATCCCTTGCAAACGGTAGACATCCATATGGTATAAGGGTAATTCATGCTCATAGATTTTAAGAATTGTGAACGTTGGCGAGTTAATTGTATCTGTAATGCCCATATGTTTTCCTAAGAACTTAGTAAATGTCGTTTTACCAGCCCCTAAATCACCTTCTAGACACAGTACAAAACCTGGAAATAAATGTCTAGATAATGCCTTAGCTAAGGATTCCATCTCTGATAAATTTTCAATAATAAACGCTTTTCTCATTTTTATCACCATAATTAATTCTTATTAAAAATTATAACATACTTATCTAATAATATATATAGTATATGTGATATAATACACCCAAGGAGTGATTGGTATGGATCTAATTTTGTACAACCCCAAATCTAAAAATAGCCGCAGTAACGTACAAACACATAAGCTAGTTCGTTACTATAAAAAACATCAATATCCGTTTCGTCTAAAAAGTCTTTTAAAAATTGATGATATTAAGCTTTACTTAAGAGATAAAGACCATATCGATAACATCATCTTACTCGGTGGTGATGGCACAATCAACTTTATGATCAACAGTCTTTACAATGAAGATATTAAACAAGAGATTTATATCAAACGTAATGGATCCGGCAATGACTATTTAAGAACCTTAAAAGACCAAGACAGCAAAGCTCAAACGATTATGCAAGTGTCTCTAGATAATACCACACGATACTTCATGAATGGTGCAGGTATTGGCATTGATGGTCTTGTTATTGATTATGTTGATAAAGCTCATAATAAAGGAAAATTTACCTATTACTTATCAACACTAAAGGCAATGATTAATTATGTCCCTGACCAAGCAAGATGTGTTATTGATGATATACCTTACACATTTAATAAAACCTATTCTATCATGATCAATAATGGCAAATTTGTTGGTGGGGGAATGAAAATGACACCTAACGCTAATCTATCTGATGATCAACTCGATATCATCATTATTCACTCCATACCAAAAATATTGTTATTTTTTATCTTTATTACTGTCTATCTCGGACTCCATACTAAATTTAAAAAATACGTTTTCAGTACAAAATGTCATAACATCTCTGTTATATTCAACAGCCCCCAAATTGCCCAAACAGATGGTGAAAAATTTGATGACATTACTGAGTTAAGCGCATCTTCGACTAATAAACACATACACTTACGTAAATATAGAAAAACACATTCTAATTAGAATGTGTTTTTTGTAGACTAAGTTTGTATACGTCTTCTTGATCACTAACAGGTTTAAATCCCATCTTTCTCAAGTACTCAACATGTTCATTCACTGTTGTTTTGGTGATTAGCGTTTGGATATTATTGTTTTCAAAAATATTTTTATTTTTAACAAATAGGAACTTACCAAGTTTAAAATCTCGATACATTGGTATAGCATAATCTAACATAACTTCAGCAGTATTATCGTCAATTTTATTGGCAACAAAAACACTAGCTGGAGCCATATCCCGTAATATAAATAATTTGATATCTGCCTTTTTTATAGTTGTATAATCAATTGTTTTGAAATCATATATGTCTTCTTTGTAGAAATCAATAAAAGCCTTTAAATAACTACTATCTTGATCAACAAATAGAACTTTAAAGTACTCTTTAGAACCGTACATTTTTATTAAGTAGTAGATATTGATTAGGGCAATACCAACATTCATTAGCCCAGTAGGTACTGATCCAATTAAAAATCCATAAGTTCCAAAAAGTAATGATCCAACTAGGTTTATCCATCGAAGTTTCTTCAAAGAACTCATTAACAAGCTAATTAATACAATAAGTGATGCAATATACCCAATCCACTCAAGTACAACTGGCGATAAGATAATCATATAATACATATTTATAACTCCTTTTATGTAATTTTAATAAAACGTCTTCTAAATGGCTTTAATTCTGAGAATAAAACTGCTCCTATAATTAAAAGACCACCCAGGACTAACTCAATACTCAAAATTTCATCTACAATAAATACAGATCCTATTGCTGCAAAAACACTTTCTAGTGCAACAATTAAGCTAACTTTTGTCGGCAAACTCAGTTTTAATGCATAACTTTGTACTAAAAAGCCTAATGCCGTATTAAAGATCCCAAGAAATATAAGAGGCCAATACATTATGAGTGATACTGGTGGTAATGTATCAAAAATAGCTGCAGCTAATATAGAAAAGATTGCTGATATAGCAATATTAATGAGTACAAACAACGCTGGGTCAAAATCATGAGTTTTTTGAAAATAACTTCCTGTTACAACATGAAAAGCCACCATTATAGCACAAATCAATGTATAAAAATCACCGATATTAAAGTTATCAAAAGATCCTTGTTCATAACTTAGTAAAAAGAGTCCAAACACAGCAAGAATAATACTAAATCCATTATAGACATCAACTTTTTTCTTGAAAAAAAGAAAATACAAATACGGAACAAAGACAATATTTAATTGCGTAATAAATCCATTCTTAGAAGGCGTAGTATAAGCATTTCCCAGTGTTTGAAAAAAGAATCCTAAAAATAAAAAGACACCAGCAATTGATCCATATACCAATAACTTAGAATCAATTTGTCTTAGTTTCTTACGATAAACAACCGCAAGGACAATAGCGGCCGTTAGAAAACGGCCAACCATAATTGTATTTGCTCCAAAACCTAAATCAAAGGCAATACGGGTAATTGGGAACCCCAATCCCCATATTATTGTAACAAAAAATAATGATACTTCCGCAAATAAAACCTTTTTATCGGCCATTATTTAGTCATCCAAACGATTCTTTAACTCTTTAGTTAGAGATTCATATCCTGGTTTTTCTAATAAGGCAAACATATTTTTCTTATATGCTTCAACACCAGGTTGATTAAATGGATTAACCCCTAACATATATCCACTTAAACCACATGCATATTCAAAGAAATAGACAAGTTTTCCAAAGTAATATGGTGATATTTCAGGTAAACCTACAATAATATTTGGAACGCCACCATCATTATGTGCCATCACAGTTCCTAAAAATGCTTGTTTATTGACGTAATCGACTGTTTTTCCAGCTAAGTAGTTTAGTCCATCTAAATTCGCATCATCTTCCTCAATAACAACTTCACGACTTGGTGTTTGAACATTAATAACTGTTTCAAATAAATGTCTTTCACCTTCTTGAATATATTGCCCTAAACTGTGTAAGTCTGTACTAAATGATGCACTTGCTGGAAATATACCTTTTTGATCTTTTCCTTCACTTTCACCAAATAACTGCTTCCACCATTCTCCAAAATAGAATAATGACGGTTCGTAGTTAACAAGCAACTCAATTTTCTTTCCATCACGATACAATACATTCCGCATTGCCGCATATTCAAAGGCTGCATTTCCATTTTCACCTTTTGTATATAATTCTTGAGCATCCTGTGCTCCTGACATAATTTGATCAATGTTAACACCACTTGCTGCAATTGGTAATAACCCAACAGCTGTTAAAACGCTATATCGTCCCCCAACATCATCGGGTACAATAAATGATTCATAACCTTGTTCATCAACTAAAGTGCGTAATGCCCCTTGATTTTTATCAGTTGTAGCATAAATACGATCTTTTGCGCCTTCTTTGCCATATTTAGCAAATAACATCTTTTTAAATTGTCGAAAGGCAATCGCAGGTTCTGTAGTTGTTCCTGATTTGCTGATAACATTGATGGAGAAATCATGTCCATCAATATAATCCATTAGATCTCGCATATAGCTACTTGAAATATGGTGGCCTACAAAAATAATTTCTAATTCTTTATCACGATTAAAATGCTTGTTTAATAATTCAATCGCTGCTTTTGCTCCTAAGTAAGATCCCCCAATACCAATCACTAATAAGATATCTGATTGTTCTCTAATGCGTTTCGCAGCTTTCTTAATACGAGAAAACTCTTCTTTATCATAATCTGTTGGTAATGTTGTCCACCCTAAGAAATCATTTCCTTCTCCTGATTTATTTTGTAATTTTTGATGCGCTTCTTTAACCTCTTCACGCGCTTTGTCTAATGCATTTTGATGTATAAAATCAATCGCATTGTCTAAGTTAATACTAATTTCTTTCATTACTTCTACCTCCATTATATTTTACGTATAAATATTATCATATAATATCCTATTTGTATAGATTTTCACAAATTAAAAAACGGCTAATCGCCGTTTTTAAGTGAATAGTTTTCTACCCATTCTTGCAGTTTTTCTTGCAAAGGAGTGAATCCAGTATCTAATGTGACTTTATAGCGCTTCTTACGTTTATGTAGCGCCTTAAAACTTAAACTTAATTTATTACCATCAATGGCTAATACTTTAAGTGTTCGAACATCTCCTTTAGATACATAATCTTCAATATTACGCACATAATTGTCGCTAATTTCAGAAATATGAATTAAACCGACATAATCATTCCTTACTTTAACAAATGCTCCATAAGGTTTTATTGCTGTAATCTCTCCTTTAACAATGTCTCCAACTTTCATGATGAAACACCTCGTTTAAGATTACTTGTGTATAGTATACCAAAAAAGTCGCAAATTAGCCAATAAAAAAGGAAGTGATCTATTAAAAATCACTGTCCTACGTTTTCAACTCCAATAATTCCTGGAACTTCTTCAAGCAATATCGCTTCAACACCATCAGTTAATGTGGTATCAACAAAGCCACATCCAACACAGGCACCTAACATTTCAACATATACAATACCATCTTCAAATTTAACATATCGGATGTCTCCACCATCACGTTGAATGTATGGACGAACCTTATTAATAACTTCTTGTATTTGCTTTTCTATCGTATCGTTACTCATTATGTTCACCTCTTATTTCAAGGTTTATTATACTCAATCTTTCTTATATTGTTAAATCATATGCTAATAAAAAAGAAGCAATTATTTCAATCGCTTCAAAACAAAGTATGGTGTGTTTGGATTACAGCTCTCTGCTAAATAATCTGGAATAGTATTATAATTCTTTTTACTGAAGCCTTTAAGGCGTAACATTTCAGCACTAACATCTCCAACAATATACATATATTTATTTAAATATGGTGTGTATCTGTCGTTGAATGTTTTAATCTCTAGTGCTTCTTTATAATCTTTAATGACTTCAAATTTGCCATGATCTGTTTCTATCATAAAATCACCTCTACTATCTGAAAAATATTATAATGCATTATAAGAAGGAATAAAAGTTAAATATATTTTTGATTAAATATTATTTTAAAATAATGAATGGGAAATGCTTTTATAAAGGCCCGTATAGTCATAATTAGTTATATTATGTAATCTCATAAAATAGCACTCATTAATCATTTGTCACTAAGACAACACTTTCAGCAATAATGGCTTCACCACGACCAACAATGCCTACTTCCTCACTTGTAGTGGCCTTCACACTCACATATTGCATATCAATATCAAGTAACTCTGCAATGATCTTACGCATCTCTTTAATATATGACTGTAATTTAGGTCTTTCCAAAATAACGGTTGAATCAATATTTATGACACTATAGCCCTGATTTCTAACAAGATACATAACTTCTTTAACAAGTTCTTGCGAATTAATTCCTTTATATTGAGGATCTGTATCTGGAAATAATTTCCCTAAATCACCCAGGGAAAGCGCCCCAATAAGGGATTCAGCAACTGTATGTAATAAGCAATCTGCATCACTATGACCAACACTTTTGACAGTACTTGGAATCGTAACACCACCAATAATAATATTATTACCCGGTACAAGCCGATGAATATCAGTAGACTTTCCAATACGTATCATAAAATCACCTCTAAAATTTGAATATCATTCGGAGTTGTGAGTTTTATTGAGCGCTCATCACCGATAATATACCTTGGTGTTACATTTGTATATGCTGCAACTAGTGTTATATCATCTGTTACTTCAAAATGATCTTCCATAGCTTTTTGGTGAGCATGTTTAATAAGCTCTGTTTTAAAAGCTTGAGGAGTTTGGACTTGCAAAATATTTCTTCTATTAATAGACTTAACAAAGCGGTTTCCATCTACTTCTACTAATGAGTTTTTTGATGGCAAAGCTAACGAACAAGCTTGATATTCCGGTAATTTATGTAACAACTCGTCAATAACATTCCCATTTATAAAAGGACGCGCAGCATCATGTATTAATACATATTCACTATTAATCTTCATTAAGCCATTAAAAACACTTTGTTGTCTAGTAGAACCACCAATTACTACATAAATTTTGATATCATTAAATAACGTTTTAATTTGATCATAATCATTGTGACTGCATACTATACAAACTGATTCACATCTGCTATCTTGAACAAAATAATTCACACTATATTCAATGATATAATGGTCATTAATTTTATAAAATATTTTGTTGTATTCCAGCTTTAATCGAGTCCCTTTTCCTGCGGCCATTATTAATACAGAATATTTCATTTTTATCACCTGAAATTTAGAAATTATGTAATCATTATATTCATATTATTAGGGTGACTATTTTTATAAATTTAATGACATTTAATTTACTATTAAATTGAATTTAAATATCATAAATTTAAATAAAATGAATATGAATAATTTTGTTAATTAATAAGTAAAAATATATACAATTAATTCAAATTTTTATTTCTTATAAAACATCTTATTTGAGTAAAGACTTACTGTTCCATATACTGCTATTATTATGACATTATTTTTGTGATTTTATTTTTCATAATACGCAAAACTTTTTTGATAAGATTCCTTTTCAGTTCGCTCTAATGCAGTTATTGCTTCATTATACACATCATCTGGGTTTTTACCTTCATAAGGTGATTCTGAGATTCCTAAATTAGGATAAATAACTTGTGAAACACCACCAAATTTCATTCTCATAGTCAAAATTTCTCCTGTGCCAACAAGTGCTCTATCAAGTAATTCAAACTTTTTCTGATCTTTAATTAATAGACCGAATCTGATTCCAGAAATGCGAAATAAACTTAGGTTGTCTTTAATGAATTTAAAACGCAATTTTGATAAATATTCTCCCATCATTAAATCACCAAAATCTCGCCCATATTTTTCATTAATTTTTGGTATGTTTGTTAGTTGAATAACCACTAAATGATATGGGGTTTTTTTACGAGTTAATCGTTGCATTTCATTATACATTTCTTTAAACTTTGGCAATGAATTTAGAACATCAACTTCTGTGGTTGGAAAGCGTCTAACATCCATTGGTCTGATGATTGAAATTATATGTTTTTTCTTGCCAATAAAAATTGCTTTTCCTTTTTCTTTTATCCACAATTGTTGATTGTCTTTTATAATCCGATAACTTATAGAATATACAGGATTTCTTTTTGATAGTTTTTCAATAATCATTCGATATTGCACCAAATCATCTTTAACCATAATATTTTCTAATGTGTCAACCTTAAATTCGTTTTCAGACAATCCAAGATACTCGATATATTGATCCGTACCAAAAATACCTTTATCCTCTCTAAATGCGATGCCATCGCTTAATAATTCGATTGTTGAGATAAAGCGTTGACGCATAAGTTCTGAACTATGTTTCATTTCCTCCAACTCTTTTTCGAGATGATAGAAATCAAACTCAGATACATTCTTTTTAAAGAGAACGAGTGTATTATCCACAATCATCCAAAACGCAAAAATACCTACCACACTATACTGGTAAATCTCCTTATATAGTTCTGGATGATTATCATAGTAATAAAAATACCCATACCCAATAGCTGCTAAAAGGGCTATAAAAAAACTATAGTCATGTTTGCGCTTTTTCGTTAACCTTATTGCTATAGCATAAAGAAACCATAGACATATAATGCCAAGAATAATCTGATCTATCATAGTGTTCCCTCCATATTAATTAAAATATCCACGAATATAGTTGGATGGATAATAAAATGATAAGTATAACGCTAATGGTACTAAATAATAGAATAATGCGGCATAACTTTGATCTATCATTAAATCAGCTACAAGTACGACCAAGAAGGTGACACCCCAAATAAAGGTTAACCCACCAGACATCATTTGAAATAACTTAGTTCTTGTGTAATCAATGCGATAATCATGTCTTATATATCCCAATGCAATCGGATAATTGATTAGCCATGTACCAATGAAATAAACTGTAAAAAACATAAGCGTATAGGAACTATCTTTTAAATAATTAACTTCTTCTATAAAGATACTAATAACTGACAATAGCAAGTAGATTCCCATCACAACATACTCAAATAGCGTTATTTTATCGAGTTTACGATATTTATAGTATACAGTAGAGCCAAAGGCCAAAAGTGTTAGAGGCGCTAAATAAATGTACAAATGATAATTCCCTAACAAATTAGATAGAAATACTATTGATAACTGGGCTAACATAATTTTAAGTCCCCATCTACCAGGTACATATTTATATCGGTCAGGCTTAGAAATGACAATGCCCATATCAAACGCTTCAATAACAGTATTTAAAAATTCGCGATTACCTACATATTCAAGTGTTCCATTATCCAATGCTTGCTCGAGTGTGGTATTTCCTACACTAAGGTCGTATAAGCATTCATTTGTAGCTACAATGATAATGTCAGAAATCTCACTGGTCCCTTTATATAATCGTTGATGCTTGCCTTTTGTACGAATAAAGTAGGAGTCTTTACCAATGAAAAACTGAATATTTTTTTCTGTTTTCCTTAAACTATGAGGAATAAACTGATTAGCAATAATATTCATTAATTCATCATGCGTAATAAAATAATCATCATCATCGCCATGATAAATATCTTCATCAATAATATCCCCATACTCTACACCAGTTTGTAATATGCCTGTAATTCCCGATTCAGGTTTTGTCCAATAACCAATAAAATAACTATTACTAAACGGATTTAAAGCTGAGTAATCATCGATTAAAAACAAGTCATTAAGCGATTTCCCATGCCAAAAACTTTCCTTTGATTGGCTTCCAAAGTATGGTGTTTTTTGATCAATTCTTTCTAAGACAATATGTCCACTTGCTTTTGGATAATACTTCAAAAATTGTTTTTTTACTTGTGCTAACTGTTCTTTTTTAGTATTACCTGTATCAATAAACTCAATCATTACGGCACTTCGATCACCTGTACAACATGTCGGGTCTAGTTTGTTATAGTTCGTCACCGTTAGAAATCGCACATCATCTTCTTCAATATCACTAAAAAAATACTGTAAGTGATTCATTCCGAAAGTCTCAGGTGGGATTGATAACCCTAAGTAAACACGATTTGTGTTCACCTCATTTTTGACATGCGGATAGTACTTATAAAAAGCGCTCTTAATGGTTTCATCACCATCTAAGTACATGTCTGCAAACTCATCAATACGCATATTGATTACGTAATGTTTTGCCTGTATCTCATTGCCTTCAGTATCAATCATATAATCGATTTCATTGTCCTTGGTAATGACCTTACCTATCTTACGGTTTGTGAATATTTTTTGACGACTTTTAGATATCTCTTTTGTTAGTTGTTCAACGATATCATCAAATGATGTTGCTATAAGGTGATTCCCATCAATAAATGTATCAAACCACTTTACAAAATAGTTATGAGCGTTTATTTCTTTTAGCGGTAAGCCAATAGCATTGTGAACCAAAGTAAATTCATCCATTATTTTCTCTTGATTATAATACTGAATTAACACATCATATAAACTTAAATCTCCCCATTCTATCATTAATGAAGAAATGGTATATTCTTTATTTGATAATCGGGCTAATTTTTGTTTTCGAAAATCATTATAATGACGTTCAATATCTTCAAATAAATGATAGGTATTATCGCGTTGTTTCGGATAGTGTCTCACCAAATAAATTTTGAATTCTTTATAAGTATTAGCGCGTTTTATCATTCTTTGGTCTTCGGTAATGACCATTGTCTGGCGATTATCCACATATTCAAATTGTTTTTCTAAGCCACATCGTTTAAGGTATTCATAAAATAAATCTCCGTTATGTACACCACCAAGATCTTGATGAAAATACTTAAATTCAAACTTGTGTCTGTCACTGTCACGAAAGTTTTTCGTGTAGCTAGCTATTTTACGTTTAGAATTCTGTTCAAAAACAGCGATGTTTCTCAATCGCTTTGTCAGGTAAGTCGCAGTGGTTAAACTTCCTAATCCACCGCCTATAATGACTACATCATATTTTTCCACAGCAATCACCCTATTTTTTTCTTAACTCATTATAACATAGTTTTTATTGACAATTAATACATTATTAAATAAAAAGCGAATGATTCGCATCATTTCGCTATTTTTTCCCTTGTAAATGTGTCTCTAAATAATTCACCAATGTTTCGTGATCAACATCTAAATCCAGGTATCCATCTAAAGCAACACTAATATTCCCAGTTTGTTCACTAACAACAATTGTTAATGCATCGGAGATTTCACTTACACCAATAGCAGCGCGATGTCGAGACCCTAATTGTTTTGGAATATCTAAGCGATCTGTCGGTGGATAATATGCCCCCGCACAAATAATTTGGTCTCCTCGTATAATCACACCACCATCATGTAATGGGGTTTCTGGTACAAATATCGTAGAAAGCAATTCATTGCTTAACTTAGTATTAATTGGATATGCTGTTTGAATAAATTCTTGCAAAGAGGCATTTTTTTCAAAGGTAATTAACGCCCCTATATTGCGATGACTCATAAATTCAATACTTTTTAAAACTTCATTTTTTGTCTGATCTTCAATTGTCTCAGAAAACAATCCCGTTTTAAAGATTCCGATCTTTTTAAAAATGGCCGCTACTTCAGGTTCTAACACAAGCCCTACAACTAATAGTAGTGGAATACCCTTCAATAAGAGATTTATTAGCGATATCTGATCTTCAATGCCAATAGCTATTGCAAAAATAAACATTGCAAAAATAATCAATTTAAAAAAGCGATATACTTGAATAATTGTCTTATTTTTTAGTATATTTATAATAAGTACTATTAGATAGATGTTTATAGCTATAATGTCAAAATTACTCATAGTTATCACTCCCATTAATATTATAGCATACACCAAATAATCATGAAACAAAAATGACAAAATTATGAAACTTGTTTCATTCAATCATGAAAATTTTTCATTCTTGATAGTAAAATTTTTTTAAACAAGAGTATTGCACTTGATGTCGCACACTAAAGCGATTTCACATCAATTCACTAAATATATTCTCTATCTTTTTAGTAAACTTTATTATATAATAAAAATACAACTTAAATACAAAAGGGGCCGATAGAAATGATAACATATGAAAAAACGCTAATTGAACGAATAAATAAAGATATAAAAGATGGGTTTAGCCATCTTTTTCCTATAACTGATGATATGCATATGACATTTGATGGGGTTTCAAGATTGGTTATGATTGATCGCTATACACAAAAGGATTTAGCTTTAAATACCTTAAAAAAAGGCGATTTAGTGGTAACAATCGTCAAAGATGATCCTAATTTCCCCGCAAGAGGTATCGGTAATGTAAAGACTATAGATGGGCATAAAGTTCATATTCAACTTGAAAAAGAATATGTTGTTAATGCTGAGGATGCTGATAAAGACGGTATTATCATTCGTAATATCCGCCAAATTGATAAGCCTCTTGAGTTGTATTTTGAACAAATTGCAAAACGCTTAGCCCATCATTTAGGCGAAAATGAAGGCCAAGAAGTTATTGAACAATATTATAAAGAAGTTTCAAGTCTAAATTTAGTTCCTGCAGGACGAGTTTTATTTGGCGCTGGAAGCGAAACTAATGTAACTTACTTTAACTGCTTTGTAATGCCGTTTATTGATGATTCTCGCGGTGGCATTAGTGACCATCGTAAACAAGTAATGGAAATTATGAGTCGTGGTGGCGGTGTTGGTACAAACGGAAGTACCCTTAGACCTAAAAATGCTTTAGCCAAGGGCGTAAACGGGAAATCTAGTGGTGCTGTTAGTTGGTTAAACGATTTAAGTCAATTAACCCACTTAGTCGAACAAGGTGGATCACGCCGTGGGGCACAGATGATTATGCTTGCCGATTGGCATCCAGACATTGTTCAATTCATTATTTCAAAAATGCAAAATCCAAAGATATTACAATTTCTAATTGATACTTTAGATGACCCACTAATTATTAATGCCGCTAAAAATAAACTTAAATTTGTTCCATTAACAGATTCAGAAATTGAAATTAACGAGTACATTTTAGAACAATCCAAAACTAATCCGGGTGTTTTTTCAAAGAAAATCGTTGATACTGCATTCGAACGCATCAATAAAGGCGGGCACTACGAAGTAAATGATCCCGATTTTCTAAGTGGTGCTAACATCAGTGTTGCAATCACTAAACAATTTATGGACGCTGTTCAAAATGATACAGACTATACACTTCGCTTTCCTGACATTGACAATTATAATGATGAGTTAAAAGAAGCTTATGATAACAAATGGGGAGAAGTCGGAGATGTTCGTGAATGGGAAAATATGGGCTATCCAATCAAAGACTATCATACCCTCAAAGCCCGTGAACTATGGAATTTAATTAACATTTGTGCAACTTATTCAGCTGAACCTGGTATCTTCTTTATTGATAATGCGAATGAAATGACTAATGCCAAAGGATATAATCAAAAAGTTGTATCTACAAACCCTTGTGGAGAGCAGCCATTAGCACCATATTCAGTATGTAACTTAGCTGCAATCAATCTCGCTAATATGGTTGATAAAGAAGCTAAAGAAATTAAATGGGGGCAATTAGAAAATACTGTTAAAACCGCTATTTCTTTACAAGATAATGTCATTGATAAAACGCATTACTTCTTAGAAGAGAATAAAAAACAAGCACTAGGTGAACGGCGTATAGGCCTTGGTATTATGGGGCTTCATGACTTACTAATTTGGACTGGTAAACGCTATGGATCAAAAGAGGGAAATCGTTTAGTTGACAAGTTATTCAATTTTATTGCAACAACTGCATATCGTGCTTCAATTGAGATTGCTAAGAAAAAAGGACCTTTCCCATTCTTAGATGAGAAAGGTAACAGAGAGCAATTTATTCAAAGTGGATATATCAAAAAATTACCTCAAGACATTAAAGACGATATTGTTAAATATGGTATCCGTAACTCGCACCTATTAACCATCGCACCAACTGGTTCAACAGGTACAATGGTTGGCGTCTCAACAGGCCTCGAACCATATTTCGCATTTACGTACTTTAGAAGTGGTCGTTTAGGTAAATATATTGAAGTTAACGCACCTATTGTAAATGAGTATCTAGAAAGACATCCTGACTTAACAAAAGAAACGCTACCTGAAACATTTGTGAGTGCAATGGAATTATCTCCAGAAGCGCATGTTGATATTCAATGTACAATCCAGAACTGGGTAGATTCATCTATTTCTAAAACGGTTAATGCCCCTAAAGGCTACTCTGTAGAAGAAGTAGAAGATGTCTACATGAGACTCTACAACGGTGGTGCTAAAGGTGGCACCGTATATGTCGATGGTTCTCGCGACACACAAGTCTTGTCATTATCAAAAGATGAAGATGAAAAAACAACACACCCTAAACAGGTGGATATAGCCGAACTAGGAGTGGATGTCGATGAGAAGAAAAAAGAACCTAAAGAGACAAAAACACAAGGCCTACGTGCGGATAGACAAGATAGAAATATTGGGGTAGACGTTGGAGATATCTGCCCAATATGTCTTGAAGGAACGGTAGAAGACCTGGGTGGATGTCATACATGCACCAACTGTAATGCTCAATTAAAATGTGGGTTATAATATTTAGAAAGCGCTCTGTTGCGCTTTCTTTTTTTTAATGCTATCATTATGCTACAGGAGTTGATACAATGCAAAAAGCAATATTAGTCGGTCCAGATATAAGACAGGACCGTTTAATCGATTACTATATGGAAGAATTAGAAAATTTAGCGCATGCAAGAAACCTTGAAGTTGTTTACACATTTACACAAGCGTTGAAATCTATTAACCCAGCTACATATATCGGTACAGGAAAGGCCCAGGAAATCGCTACATTTGTAGGTAATCTGGATGCTGATATATGTGTATTTAATGATGAATTATCTGGCTCCCAAATTCGCAATTTAGAAGATATTCTAAACTGTCGAGTGATTGATCGAACACTCCTTATTCTAGATATTTTTGCAACAAGAGCGAAAACGAAAGAAGCGATGCTTCAAGTTGAAATTGCTCAATTAGAGTATATGTTACCTAGATTACAAGGATTAAGACCTTCTTTAGAGCGACAACAAGGCGGTATCGGTTCAAGAGGACCAGGTGAGAAAAAACTCGAAACAGATCGACGTAAAATTGAAAAAGAGCGAACAAAACTTAAAAAAGAATTAAAAAGCGTCGTCCAGTCACGTCAAATACAACGCCGTAAACGCCAAGAAGCACCTATATTAAAGGCGGCGATTGTAGGGTATACAAATGCTGGGAAAAGCACATTAATGAATGCCTTAGTCAAACACCACTCTTCCTCAGAGAAGCACGTTACTGCAAAAGATATGCTCTTTGCAACATTAGAAACAGCAACTCGTAAAATTGAACCTGCATCAAATAAAAACTATATTATAACAGATACCGTTGGCTTTGTTTCGCACTTACCTCATGGTTTAGTTGATGCCTTTAAGTCTACACTTGAAGAAATCACAGAAGCAGATTACTTGATACATGTTGTTGATGGAAGCAATCCTAACCATGATCAGCAAATTGACACAACCCACAAAACACTAAAAGATATAGGTGTATTAGACATCCCAACATTATACATTTATAACAAAGCAGATTTATTGCAAAATGACTTAAATACACACTTTTTCCCAAATGTTGTGGTGTCTCTTAAAGAAGATAAAGGGATTCAAAGAGTAAAATCATTCATAGAAGAACAGCTCTTCAAAGACTATCGAAAAGTTTCATTGTTAATCCCATTTGAAGATGGCGATATTGTTTCAAAGTTAAATGATGAAGCACATATCATTACACAAACCTATCATGATGATGGTACATACCTAGATGTGGAATTATCTCAAGAACAATTTAGTATGTATGAACCCTATATAACAAAAAAACGAATCAGTTAAGCATTGATTCGTTTTTATATTGTTTTATCATCTTTATAAAACTCTCTTTATCATTTATTTGAGCCATTTCCCGTTTCATATAAGTAGCGTTTTTCATACCTTTTATATACCATGGCCCATGCGTTCTCATTTCAAGCATTGCTAGCTTTTCACCTTTTAATTCAATGAGTCTGTCCATGTGTTCAAGCAGCATCGTTATTTTCTGTTCATCAGTAATGTTTTTAACATAATTATTATTAGATAAGTAAGATACTGTTTGTTTGATAATCCACGGGTTTCCTTGTGTGGCGCGGCCAATCATTATCGCATCACAACCAGTTAATTCTAACATAGCTTTAGCATCTTCAGGTGATGTAATATCACCGTTTCCTATAACAGGAATACTTACTGCCTGTTTAACAGCTTTTATAACATCCCAATCTGCTTTACCACGATATAATTGAGACTTTGGTCTTCCGTGAACAGCAATTGCACTAGCGCCTGCCTTTTCACATCGCTTTGCAATATCTACAGCATTAATAGAATGATGATCCCACCCACTTCTTATTTTGACTGTGACTGGCAAAGTAATAGCATTAACAATCCCTCGTACAATATCTTCGGCGAGTTTTGGAGTCGTCATCAACTTAGACCCAGCCCCCGTTTTAGTAACTTTTTTAACCGGACATCCCATATTAATATCTAAAATATCACAGTTTGCGTGTTTTTCAATAATTTTAGCTGCTTTTACCATTGTGTTCACGTCTGATCCAAATAACTGAATAGCGACAGGCTTCTCATCATCTTCAATAAAAAGCATTTTGAATGTTTTTTCATTGCCATAAACTAACGCTTTATCACTCACCATCTCAGTATAAATGAGACCTGCGCCAAACTCTTTCATAATTGTTCTATATGCGTGATTTGTAACACCTGCCATAGGAGCAACAACAACTTTATTCTTTATGTCTATGTAATCTATTTTAAACATTTTTTCACCTCATTAAAACAGTAGTTATATTTTACATAATAACACATTTAAATGCAATGTTAATGACTTTGATTTTACAAAAAACATGATATAATACTTACGGTGATAATATGAAAGACTATTTAGTGAAAGCATATGGTTTTAATGATTCTGTTAGAATCTATGCAGTAAGAACAACAAAACTTGTCAATAAAGCACAGAAAATACACGATTTATGGCCGACTAGCGCCGCAGCATTTGGTCGGTTACTTACTGCCTCAGTAACAATGGGCGCAATGTATAAGGGCGAACAGGAACTTACCATACGCATTGAAGGCGATGGTCCAATTGGTAATATGGTAACTGTTGCTAATGCGAAAGGCGAGGTTCGTGGATACCTTGAAAATAATCATGTATTCCTTCAGTACAATAGCGGAAAATTAAATGTTGGTCAAGCAGTGGGAAATGGCTTTATTCATGTCACAAAGGATTTAAAAATAAAACAGCCATTCACCTCCAGCGCACCCATTCAAACTGGTGAGTTAGCTGAAGATTTTGCCTATTATTTTACCGCTAGTGAGCAAATTCCAAGTGCTGTTGGTTTAGGTGTTTTAGTTGATGAGGATAACTCAGTAATAGCAAGCGGTGGCTTTATCTTACAAGTCATGCCTGGGATTTCAGATGAAACTCTCAGTATGATTGAAAAACAAATTAAAGACCTCCCTCCTGTGAGTGAAATGATCCAAGATAATATAACACCAGAAGAAATCATTGACAAAATGACCAATGGAGATTTCACATTGTTAGAAAATTTAGATTTAACTTACTCGTGTCCATGTTCTAAAGAGAAATTTGAAAAAGGTTTATTATCTTTAGGACAAAAAGAGCTCCAATCGCTTTATGATGAGGGCGAAGAAGTTGAAACAACATGTCAATTTTGCAACACACAATATGCCTTTAGTATAGAAGAGATTCAAACATTAATCAAAGAAACTAAAAACCAGTAGATAAGCCATCTACTGGTTTTCTTATTAAATTGTAAAGTCATCCGGATTTATATTTTTTGGAAATAAATCACTACTTTTACATGCAATTGCACCACAAATATTAGCGTAATCGAGCGCTTTTTTTATATCTGATGTCTCTAGCAAACAAAGACTAAGACCTACAGCAAACGCATCACCTGCGCCGTTTGTATCTTTAATAGATGCTAACTGAATAGCTTTAGATTTGTAAATTTGCTTATTTTTATCCATTGCAATATACCCATCTTTTCCCTTTGTTAGAACAACTAACTCTTTACCCTTATTGACATGTGTATGTAAAAATTGCATATGATTAGGTATATTTACAGCATTTCCAATCAAAATATTTGAAAGTTTGATAAATGGCTCATGATAGACGTTTCCTTCATCATAATCATGAATATCAACAACGATTTTAGCTTTAGACTGTTCAATATCTTTAAAATAATATTGTGCAAATGGATCAATATTTAGAAAGATTAAATCTGCATTCTTAATATCATCCTTATGATCTTTGTACTGTATTTGACTTTTTGTAGGGATTTGAGTAAATATACTTAATCGATGTCCATCGCCATACATTATATTTGTATGGCTAGTTGTTTGATCAGCAATACAATAAGAAATATCTAACTCTCTCTCTTTTAAACTTTCTTTAATATGCTTAGCTTCATCATCCCTACCAATTGTTGTAATAAATTTAGGAAAATATCCTAAAGCGCCTAAGGTAAAAGCTTTCCCAGCGCCTGTACCACCGATACTATGACGTTTATCTTTAGCGAATATGCTTTGGTCTTGGCTATTGATAACCAATTCATCTACATCAATGATGGTATCATAGCTAATACCACCTATGACAACAATATTCATAGTGTCACCTCTTCATGTAATCTCTTATTTATAGTTTACACGAAATTTAGAAAACACGTAAGTATTTTTTAATCTCCCATTCAGTAACACTTAATCTAAAGTCATCCCATTCAAGTTGTTTTTCAAAAATAAATCGATCTGTAACATGCTTACCAAGTGCTTTTTGAATGAGTTCATCACTTTTTAAAGCTTTTAAGGCGTCTTTTAGATTTTCTGGTAAGTTTTTGATCCCTTGTTCTTCTCTTTCTATACGTGTTAGGTCATATAAGTTAATATATACGGGATCCACCGCTTTTAATTTATTTTTAATACCGTCAAGGCCACTTGCAAGGATAACACTGAATGCTAAATAAGGATTAGCAGCCGGATCAACACTTCTAATTTCTGTTCTCGTTGCTTTTCCACGTTTTGCAGGGATACGAATCATAGCACTTCTATTAGCGTCACTCCACGAAATATAACATGGTGCTTCATATCCTGGGACTAAGCGTTTATACGAGTTAACCGTTGGATTTGTTAAGGCTGTAAAGCCTCTTGCATGTTTAATAATTCCAGCGATCCAATGTCTTGCTGTATCACTTAACTGTAAATTTTTATCTTTATCATAGAAGGCATTGTTTCCGTCTTTGTCTGTAAGTGAACAGTTTGTATGCATTCCTGATCCATTAATACTCGCAATTGGTTTTGGCATAAATGTTGCATGTAACCCATGTCTCTTAGCGACATTCTTAACAATTAATTTGAATAGTTGTAATGAATCAGAAGCCTGTAGTGCATTTTCAAATTCAAAATTAATCTCGTGTTGCCCTGGCGCAACTTCATGGTGCGATGCTTCCATACTGAAACCAATTTTTTCAAGTTCTAATACAATGTCTCGGCGACAATCTTCTGCACCATCCACTGGTGCTAAATCAAAATATCCTCCATTATCGTTAAAACGAAGTGTAGGATCACCATTCTCATCTAATTTAAATAAGAAAAATTCTGGTTCTACACCAATATTAAAACGTGAAAACCCAAGGTCTTTCATCTGATTCAGATTACGTTTTAATATTTGTCTAGGATCACCTTCAAATGGTGTTCCATCTGGTAAATAAATATCACAAAAAATCATTGCGACAGTACCATAGGTCGTTGTTTCCCATGTTGAAATTGTCCATGTAGAGTAATCCGGATATAGGTACATATCTGCCTCTTGAATACGAGCGAAGCCATCGATTGAAGATCCATCGAACATAACCTCGTTGTCCAATGCTTCTTCTAATTTAGGGGCTGGGATTTCAACATTCTTTAAAACCCCATTAATGTCAGTAAAGCATAAACGAACATACTTCACATTCATTTCTTCTGCGTCTTTTAAAATTTGTTCTTTCGTCATTTTTCTCTCCTTTTCAATAAAAAATGGTGTCAAAAACACTCCATTAGAGTGCGACACCATTGTATTTTATTATTTGTCTTATTAGGGACGCCTTTGTCCTAACTTTATTATAACAACTTAGTTAGTGAAGTCAATCTCATTTTCAATGATAAGGTTTACAACGTCTTTTTTGCTTTTTCTTAATTGCATTGCCTTACGTTGAATAAAACGATGGGATTCCGCTTCACTTAAACCTTTATTCATAAGGAATCGTTTCGCTTTAACTTCCATTTTTAATGCGCTTAATTCAGATTTTATATTATCAATTTCTTGATAATTCTGCATCAATGTTTTAATATATTTCATCGCCAAGACTACTTTGTAGTCCCATTCAATATGTAATGACTTAATATTGATATCGATAAAAAATGGATGATGTTGTACATTATAAAAGCGATGCAATGTTTTCCCTTCGTGTGCATATAAAACCAGAATTGATTGCTCAAGAACAATTTGCTCAATGACTTTAATTAAGTTAGGTATTTGTAGTTCTTCATGAAAGATAAGTATCTCATGATTTTTGATTGTATGGCTAGTCACTTGTTTTATAATGTTGATTTTATATCCTTTTTGGCGCAGAAAACGTACTATTTTTTGAAAGGCCGGACCTTTACTATTGTAAATTGCTAAACGCATAAGATCACCCCTTTGTGATTGCGTATTATGAGCTATTACTTTTAATAGTGTAGTGGATAGTTATCTGTTAGTGTTTTTACAGTTTCTTTAACATCTTTTAATACTTCTTTATTTTCATGGTTCATTAGTGCATTATAAATGCATTCGGCGATAATAACCATATCTTTTTGTTTAAATCCTCTAGTTGTGATTGCCGGTGAACCAAGGCGTATCCCACTAGTTATAAAAGGCTTTTCTTCATCGTTAGGAACGGTGTTTTTGTTACATGTGATATTCACTTCATCCAATAATTTTTCTGCATCTTTCCCAGTTAATCCGGTAAGGGATTTAACTTCCACTAACATTAAGTGGTTATCTGTTCCTCCTGATACAATATGAAAGCCAAAGTCTTTTAATGCTTGGGCTAATGCTTTTGCATTTTTAACAACCTGCTTTTGGTATTCTTTAAAGTCATCGGATAACGCTTCTTCGAAAGCTGCAGCTTTTGCTGCAATGACATGCATTAACGGTCCTCCTTGAATACCAGGGAAAACAACACGGTTGATCTTCTTATATAAGTCAAAATTATTGGTGAGAATTATTCCGCCACGTGGCCCTCTTAATGTTTTATGTGTTGTAGAAGTAACAACATCTGCATAATCACATGGGTTTTGATGTAATCCCGCGGCTACGAGCCCTGCAATATGTGCCATATCAACCATAAATAAGGCATCAATTTTATCTGCTATTGCACGGATTCGCTTAAAGTCAATTTCTCTTGAATAAGCGCTTGCCCCTGCAACAATCAATGTTGGCTTGTGTTCTAAGGCAATATTTTCTAATGCATCATAATCAAGTCTTTCTGTTTTCGGATCTACACCATAACTAATAAATTCATAATCAATCCCGCTAAAGTTAAGAGGGTGTCCATGTGTTAAATGTCCACCATGATCTAAACTCATGCCTAGAACTTTGTCGCCGTGCTTTAATAGTGCTCTATAAGCCCCCATATTCGCTGTAGAACCACTATGGGCTTGAACATTAGCATATTTAACATTAAAGAGTTTTTTCACTCTATCGCGTGCTAGATTCTCAGCAATATCTACATATTCACATCCACCATAGTAACGACGACCAGGATATCCTTCAGCATACTTGTTTGTAAGAACACTTCCTTGTGCCTCTAATACCGCATTACTGACAAAATTCTCACTAGCAATCAACTCAATATGTGACTGTTGTCGTTTTTTTTCTTTGGAAATCGCATCATAAAGCTCTTTGTCTTGCTTCTCTAAGTAACTCATTCAACTTCTCCTTTACTCAAAATATATATGCCAGGTTCTGTCTCAAACTGAACCTTAACAACCTCATCTGAACTAGTGGGGATGTTCTTCCCGATATAATCTGGTCTGATAGGTAATTCTCGATGACCACGATCTACAAGTACTGCGAATTGAATTTTATGTGGTCGTCCAAAATCAATGATTGCATCCATTGCGGCGCGGACTGTTCGTCCTGTTTGTAAAACATCATCAACTAAAATAACGACTTTATCTTGAACAGGAAAGTGATCAATACTAATTTCTTGTTTTTTATCATCATCTCGATAAGGCGATACATCTAATCCATAAACCAGAATATCGACACTTTCAAACTTTTTAATATTTTCAGATATCATTTTAGCTAAGGGATATCCCTTTTTCTTAATACCGACTAATACTATTTGTTCTAACTGCGCATTTTGTTCAATTATTTCATGCGTAATACGACGTAATGTACGGTTCATTGTTACGTCATCTATTAATTTTTTCATCATAAATCACCTACTCCATACACACATTGTATTAAATTATTCTTGTGTTGTAAACCTTTTCTTTGCGTTATATAATAGTAATGGTGATTGTATGAATAAGCTAATATTTAAATTTGCCTTATCATTTGTTCTACTGATCAATGCATTACTACTATTATTTTTGTATCCTAGTACATTTGAATTAATAGAGCCATTCATGTTTCCATTGTTTTTTCTCTACTTTATTTTTGATTCATTAAGCGTTCTTATTCCTAAGTACAACACGGATATCTATTCTAAAAAAATGTTGAAAAACACTATAAGACATCTCCATACTTTAAACATAATCATCTCACAGAAATCCAACAAAACACAAATAAAAAAGCATTATTAATTTTTGTCTTATACTTTAGTGTTATAGGCCTAATTGGTGCGCTTTTTATATCATATGATTGGTTCACTAATAAACACTTGTATATTTTTTTTTTGCCATCAATTTTGCGGACTATTTTTGTATAATGATATGGTGTCCATTCAGTTCATTATTTCTCAAAAGTAGCTGCTGTAATAGTTGTCGAATAAGTAATTGGGATCGTCTCATGAAATTTAGCATTCTTATTTTTATACCGAATATTTTTACTATAACAGTACTTATTATTGCACTATTAATTTTTATTCAATGGGAAGTTTTACACTGGAAACATTCTGAGCGCTTTTATAAGCAATCTAACGCCCTTCTTCATTGTTCATCATGCGATAAAATAACCTGTGGTGGGCAAGTCCTATTACCCATTAAGAAAAGGAACATCACTCTGAGTTGATGTTCCTTTTTCCTTAAAAGGGTTATATATTAACTAGATTGCCGTAATAACAAAATTAAGTAAGAAGAGTAATCCTAACACATACATAACAGGATTTACTTCCTTATAACGTTTTTGAGCTAACATGATAATAGGGTAGAAAATAAATCCAACCGCAATTCCTTGTGCAATACTGTAGGTTAATATCATAAAGATAACAGTTAAGAAAGATGGGATTACGATAGCTTTATCTGACCAATCAATATCTTTAAATTGTCTTACCATTAAAGCACCAACTAAAACCAGTGCCATCGCAGTAACTGGTGAATACACAATGAATCCATCAAATGAATCAATACCAACTGCGACACCATTTACAACGCTTAGTAACGGGTAGATTAAAAGTGAAAGTAAGAACAATACGCCGACAACAATACTACTTAGTCCGCTACGGCCACCTTGTTCAATACCTGTTGCACTTTCAATATAAGAAGTGACATTACTTGTCCCTAAGACAGCACCTGTCATTGTCCCAATTGAATCAACTAATAAGGCATTTTCCGAACCAATTAATTCACCATTTTCATCGACTAATCCTGCTTCATTACCAACTGCCATCAATGTTCCGGCTGTATCGAAGAAATCAACAAATAATAATGTGAAAATAATGCCAAAAACACCAGGATTTCTAAATAATTCACCGAATCCAGTGAAGGCTTGTCCAACAGTTCCTTTAATACCAACCCATAATCCCTCAAGACCTTCAGCTTTATAAGAAGGCATTAATAATAGATCAACTTCTTCACCTGTTGAAAACTGTGCAACTGTTGTAAATGCATCTGGGAATATTAATCCAAGCAATAATCCTACAATAGCTGTAACAAAAATTGAAAGAATTAATGCGAATCGGTTACCCATTGCATGTAAAATAATAACCAAGAAGATACCAAAAATACCAAGAAGAACAGTTGGATGAGATAAATCACCAAGTTCAACTAATGTTGGTCCACCAACGATGATTCCTGCACCTTGTAAACCGATAAAGGTGATAAAGAATCCAATTCCTGCCCCAACAGCATACTTTAATCCTGTCGGAATCGCATTGATTACCATTTTACGTAGTCCTGAAATTGAGATGATAAAGAACAATACCCCTGACACTAATACGGCTGCTAATGCTGCTTGCCAAGATAGTCCTGCAGCACCATAAACTAAAGTATAAGTGAAAAAAGCATTAAGTCCCATACCTGGCGCTAAAGCCACTGGTATATTTGCCAAAATTCCCATCAAAATTGATGCAATTGCGGCAGCTACAGCAGTAGCAAAGAAAACACCTGCAAATGGAATACCTGTCGCACTTAACATTGTACTGTTAACAGGTAAAATGTACGCCATTGCTAAAAATGTTGTGATCCCTGCGATGATTTCAGTACTTAAGTCTGTACCGCGCTCATCAAACTTGAAAAAGTCCTTAATAAACTCCATTAAAAAAATCCTCCATTTTAATTTTTTTGTAGTCAGTACCACACAAAAATCAAAAAAGAGAATTATCTCCAAATTGTTTTTATCGCTTTTCTTGCATCATAGTCCTACTGTTTACGGCTGTAGGGTAGAGACAATCGAACCTTATTTTCGATCATATATGATACCAACTGATTTTATAGTACCAAATCCCATAAACGAATACAATAGATTGCAAGCGTTTTCAAAAGAAAAACGCTATTGTAAGCGTTTCTTTAGAAATTTGTTATTTAACCAATATATTCCGAATAGCTCCAATATCAATCCTATTAGTATTATAATTCCACTCACCATCCAAAACGTGGTTGGTAATAATAATATCAATACATCATCTGATCGCAATATCCAGTCATTATTAGTAAAAAATAATTTATGGAATACAGTAAATGCAGTGTCAAAATCAATAACTATATATCCACCTACAAAAAGAATAAAAAATAATGGGCCTATCCACATTTTATCAAGTGTATTTATGATCTCATTTTTCTTATTTTTGTAAAGGAACATCAATGAGCCTGTCATTAGAATAAAACTACCTAATGCTGCTAATCTTAAGCCTGTATACACATTCTTTACGTCTACCATATGTCTAATTTCAATATCCCGCATTATAACATTGTCATCTTCAGCATCAATCCCAAAGTATAAATCATCATACCGGTAATTTAAATATCCAATAATGCGTTCGATTGCGTAATCATGATTATAATATATGTCATCATGGGAGTCATATATCCCTTTAGAAAGGTTCAAATATGGTGTTGTGGTTAATATATTAGCATTAATAATCACTAAGATAAAGGGGATGGTGATAAACAGTATCCCCTTTGACAAATCTCTTATTATCTTCATTCTGAAATACCAACTCGTTGATAAATCCTATCTACATTTTTCAAAAAGTAATTTATATCAAAAGATTCTTGAATCGCCTTTTGTGATAATACTTTATTAATTTCACGATTATCTTTAATTAATTGAATGAAATCTTTATTATGATTAAACGCCTTCATGGCAAGTGGTTGAACTAGATCATAGGCTTCCTCACGCGATAACCCACCTTCTATCAATTGTGTCATAACACGTTGTGAGAATATTACGCCATTGGTTAAATAGATATTTTCTTTCATACGTCCTTCAAAGACAGTTAATGTTTCTAGTACCTTCATATAACGTTTTAACATATAATCAAGTAACATAATCGCATCTGGTAACACAACTCGTTCAACAGAGCTATGAGAAATATCCCGTTCATGCCAAAGAGGAATGTCTTCAAAAAGTGTCACCATATATCCTCTTAACATTCTTGCACAGCCTGTGATATTTTCTGAGGCAATGGGGTTACGTTTATGAGGCATAGCACTAGATCCTTTTTGTCCTTTTCTAAAGTACTCTTCTACTTCTCTAACCTCTGTTCGTTGTAAATGTCTAATTTCTAATGCTATTTTCTCTATCGTTGATCCAATTAGAGTTAAGACTGATCCATAATGTGCATGACGATCTCTTTGCAATGTTTGTGTAGAAATTGAGGCACTCTCAAGTCCTAATTGCTCGCAAACATCATCTTGTACGGTTGGTGGTGTATTGGCAAAGTTCCCTACTGCACCACTAATCTTCCCACATTCAACATCTTTTCTAGCAGTGGTAAATCGCTTAATATTGCGGTTAAGTTCATCATACCAAAGTGCCCATTTTAATCCAAAGCTTGTAATCTCAGCATGAATCCCATGCGTTCTTCCCATACATGGTGTATTCTTATATTTCAGTGCCTGTGTTCTCAGAACTTCTTTGAGTTTTAGTAAATCATCAAATAAAATATCATTCGCGCGTTTATAAATAATACCGTTTGCAGTATCTACAACATCTGTGCTGGTTAAACCATAGTGCACCCATTTTTTTTCATCGCCTAAGCTTTCCGAAACAGTTCTAGTAAATGCCACTACGTCGTGTCTCGTTTCTTGTTCAATCTCTTCTATACGATCAATAGTAAATTTTGCTTTGTCCTCTATCTTGTTCACGTCTTTAAAAGGAATAACGCCAAGTTTAGAAAAAGCCCTTAATGTAGCGATTTCCACCTTTAACCAAGCATCATACTTTGATTGTTTAGAGAAAATGTCTCGCATCTCTTCTTTACTGTAACGATCAATCATTCTTCATAATCCTTTCATAACAAATGAGTGTATTTTGTAGCAATGAGGTTATTGTCATAGGTCCAACGCCACCAGGGACAGGTGTGATATATTTCGCTTTTTTAGAGATTGCATCAAAATCTACATCCCCAACAAGTTTTCCATCAACTCGGTTAACACCCACATCAATAACAACCGCTCCGTCTTTAACCATATCTGCCGTTACCATTTTAGGTCGTCCCACTGCGGCAATAATAATATCTGCTCGCTGTGATTTCATCTTTAGATTTTTAGTTCTACTATGTGCTAATGTAACTGTTGCATTATGTCTCGTTAAGAGCGCAGATACGGGTTTTCCCACTATGTTGCTACGGCCAATAACTAAGACATCTTTCCCTTCTATCTCGAGATCAACACTTTTTAACATCGTCAAAATTCCTTTAGGGGTTGCAGGAACTATGGCATCTCTTCCAAGGTGCAAATATGCAATATTTAATGGATGAAAGCCATCAACATCCTTTCTTATGTCAATAGCATCAATAATAGTATCTTCGTTAATATGATCCGGTAATGGTAATTGAACCAAAATACCATGAACATCCTCATCATTGTTCAAGTCACTTACAATATTTAAGAGGTCTTCTTCAGTAATCGTTTCTGACTTTAAAATTGTTGTGGAACGAATACCCGCTTTTTCACAGGCACGTTTTTTTGCTCTTACGTAACTCTGACTTGCAGGATCATCTCCAACAAGAACAACTACTAAATGAGGCGTTTTCCCATACTTTTCAATTGCAGATGTAACATCTTTTTTAACTTCACTTCTAATTGCCTTTGATAAGGTTTTACCACTTATAATTTCTGCCATTACGATCACTCCTTAGTTTGATATGAATCCAATATTTCACCAAAATACATTACGTGATAATCATGCTTTTTATAAAATCTATCTTTAACATCATCAGGAATGTTACTCGGTTCCATCGCTTGTTTATAAATAATCTTACATTCATAATGTGTTTCACACTCTTTTATAACCGGTACATTTACTTGCCTTCCTGGTAATAAAGTAAGATTACATTCTGTAATTTTATCCACATCTCTTCCTGAATGCCGTCCACAATAAACCCATTCCTCTTTTAATGTATCGCTTTTGGGTATGCTTACTGTAAATGCATCTGAATGTTCTAACATATCGTAAGTATCTCGTGTATAACGGACAAACACAACAAAGACTTTTTTATGCCAAACAAGGGATATTCCACCCCAAGCAATCGTCATTGTATTTACTTTGTCACCGACCTTAGTTGTTAAAAAAGCTGCTTTATCTAATTGATCAAAACTTGTTTTAAGCTGGTCATGATAGCTAATGTCCTTAATCATTATATCGCCTCCAAACGTATTATAACATCATTATCTCGTTTTTCTCAAAAAAAAGATAATCCACGTGGATTATCTTATAAGTACAGTTCTTGATATTTATCTTTTAAGAATCTTACATAGTACATTGGATTAAACGTCTCTCCTGTGACATCTTCTAATAACTCTTTTGGTGATTTACTAGAACCATATTGATGAATTTTCTCTTTAAACCAATCATTTATTACATTAATCTTATCATTCTTTATTAACTCATCAATATCTAAGTCTTCTGCCATTTTATAATAAAATTGAGCTGCATAAGCGCTCCCTAGAGCATAGGTTGGGAAATACCCTAATAGACCAGCACTCCAATGAACATCTTGTAACACCCCTTCACTGTCGTCTTTAGGTGTTATGCCAAGGTATTCTTTCATTTTCTGATTCCATACTTGCGGTAATGCATCTACTTCAAGTTCTCGTGAAAATAATTTCTTTTCAATCTCATAGCGTAACATGATATGTAGTGGATAAGTAAGTTCATCAGCTTCTACGCGGATGTGTGATGCCTCAACTTTATTAATTGCTTCATAAAAATCATCTACTGTAACATCTTTCAATTGTTTTGGGAAACGGCTTTTTAAAGACGTTAAATGTTTTTCCCAAAAAGCTTTACTACGACCTATAATATTTTCATAGAAACGTGATTGACTTTCATGAATCCCCATTGATGTTCCACCACTTAAAAGGGTATCGTTCCATTTTTCATCAACTTGTTGTTCATATGTTGCATGGCCAATTTCATGAATCGCAGCAAAAATACTTGAAAATACATAATTTTCAAGATAGCGTGTTGTAAATCTAACATCACTTGGATGCGTATTCCATGTAAATGGATGAACGCTTTCTTTCATAAGTCCACGGCTTTGATCAAACGCGAAGACATCCATTAAATATTCACAAAAATCCTTTTGTTTATCTGTGTCATACGACATATCAATAAAGTCCTTATGAAGGGATTTACCACTATTTAAAACTTCTTTTACAAAGGGAACTAGTTCAGTCTTTAATACCTCGAAGAAATTGTCAAAGTCGTTCATTGTCCATCCTTCTTCATATTCATCTAATAGCACATTGTATGGTAACATATCAAAACCGTAGTAATCGACAAAGCGACGATTGAAATCAATAATCTTGGCAAGATTATCTTTAAACCCGTCCCAATCATTATTTTCTTTGGCATGCTCCCATTTCTTTTGCGACAATTGGATAAGTTTACCATATTCAACAAACTCATCTTCAGGAATTTTTACAATCTTATCTAATGCTTTTTTTGCCTTTTTAATTTCTCTTTGCTGCAAGTCCGTTAAATCATCTAATTTAGCATATAAACCATTTACCACATCTTGATAAGTATCTGATGTCTGCATCTGAAAAAGCTCTTGATTGATAATTCCTAGCATGTCAGGGCGTTGACTGAATGCCTTATCTGGTGCTTCCGTGTTAGAATCCCAACCAACAACATTCAAAACATACTGATACGCTTTTCGTTTCTTAACCATTGTTTGAAACTGTTCGTAAAGTTCCATATAATCACTCCTTCCTTAAATTATATCATAGTTTCTTATGATAGTTTACTCAAATGTAATATTCCCCGAGACAGACTTCTTACTCTTAATATTTACATCATGATCTTTATCAGTGTTTTTGATATATATATCTCCACTAACACTTCGCAAACTGATGTTTTCAGGGTAAACTTCTTTTCCTTTTAAGCTTCCACTCACAGAGTGATATTCCACATCTTTAGCCGTAACATCTTTTAAATCAACATCACCACTTACAGATCGCACGTGAATATCCTTTTCGACTGTAACATGTTTCATCTTCGTGCTTCCACTTACTTGTGAAACAAATGTTTTTTTAGCTGTAATATTACTTAGCTTAATCTTGCCATTGACGGTTGTGAGGTGATGATGATTATCTGTCATATATTTTAAACTAATATTTCCATTAACAGTCTTTAATTTTAAATTGTTAGACTGTAATTTCTTTAATGAAACTTTACCATTAGTAATATTAATATCTGCAGCATCAATTACTAAGTCGGCTGGCAATAACACACGGAACTTTGCCGAATGTTTCTTTCTAAATGATATGAAGAAACTATTTTTCCGTTTTATAGTGAATGTTTCTCCATCACACCCAATATCATATTCCGAAATATTTGGCATTTCTCTTACATAAACTTCAATCCCCGTCCCTTTCCCTTGGGTAACTTCTAGGCTCTCATTTAATAATTTCACTTCGATATCAATGTCATCACCATTTATCGCATAGGTCTCTAACAAGCGATATCCCTGTTCATCGTCATAAGATTCCTCCTCAGTAGTATCGGCACTGATGGCTTGTGCGATATCCTTTGGATTACCAAATTTTTCCTCTAATGCCGTTTCATCTAATCCTTCTTCTAGAGCAGCTTCAATCATCTCTTCATGATCTTTGATTACCTCATTAATAACCTCATCTTTAAGACCTTCTTTAAACATTTCTTCTTTTAAACCTTTCAAATAATTTTTCATCTTCTTTTCCTCCTTTATTTAGAATCTCATATACGCCACCAATAAATGCATCCCAATCATCTCGTAACTTAACATAGTGATTATAGCCCTTTTTAGTGACTTTATAGTATTTTCTTGCCGCTCCTTTATCAGACTCTTTAAGATATGTCTCAAAATATTCCTCTTTTGTTAAACGTCTTAAAATTGGATAAATAGTGTTTTCATTAACATCTAAGTGTTTCGATATTTCGCTAATGATTTCATATCCATACATGTCTTTTGCCATCAACTCTTTTAATACACATAATTCTAAAATACCTCGTTTAAATTGTGCATTCATATAATCACCTCAAGTTAATCATAACACAGTACTGTGTGTAACACAATACATAATTAAAAAAAAGGACAAACGTCCTTTTTAAAACAATCCTTTCGCTTGTCCATCGTCATCTATGTCCATATCTAGAGCTGCTGGTCGTGTTGGTAGCCCTGGCATTGTTAACACTGAACCTGTCAAGGCAACAATGAATCCTGCCCCCACACTTGGCGTGAGTTCACGAATGGTTATCGTAAAATCTTTAGGTCTTCCTAATAATTTAGCATCGTCAGATACACTGTATTGAGTTTTAGCCATGCATATTTTTAAATTGTCCCAACCATGACGCTTAAATCGTCTTATTTGACGCTTAGCGGTTTTGGTGTAATTAACACCTTTTGCCCCATATACTTTTTTAGCAATTTTCTCTATTTTTGTTTCAATGCTATCCTCATTATCATAGATTCGTGTGAAATGGTTCTCTTTATTCTCAATCTCATTGATGACCTCGTGGGCTAAATCAACTGCGCCTTTTCCTCCATCCGCCCAAACTTTACTAATGGCATATGGATGATTTTGATCTTTTAAATATGTTGTTAAAGCAGATACTTCTTTTTCTGTATCTTTTGTAAAATGATTTATCGCTACAACATATGGTAATCCAAATGTTTTTATCGTATCAATATGTCTTTCTAAGTTATCGATACCTTCTAACAATGCTTCAACATTCTCTTCATCAAGGTCATTTTTGTTCACACCACCATGCATTTTTAGGGCACGTACTGTGGCAACAATAACAACTGCGCTTGGTGTGAACCCAGCTTCATCAGCTTTGATATCAAGAAACTTTTCAGCCCCTAAATCTGCACCAAATCCTGCTTCTGTAATGACATAATCAGCCAGTTTTCGTCCCATGTTAGTTGCGATAATACTATTACATCCGTGTGCAATATTAGCAAATGGTCCGCCATGAACTAATGCAGGCGTATTTTCTAATGTTTGTACTAAATTAGGTTTAATGGCATCCTTCAAGATTAATGCAATGGCACCTTCCATTTCTAAATCACCAACAGTAATCGGCTTTCTATCATACGTATATCCTATAACTATGCGTTTAACGCGTTCTTTTAAATCCTTCAGATCAGTTGCCAAACACAGAACCGCCATAATCTCAGATGCAACTGAAATATTAAATCCATCTTCACGAGGGATACTGTTTCCAACACCACCTAGACCAATGACAATATTGCGTAATGCGCGATCATTCATATCCATTGCGCGTTTCCAAGAAATACGTCTTGGGTCAATGTTTAAGCGGTTTCCCTTATGTATGTGATTATCAATAACAGCACTAATTGCATTATTTGCTGTTGTAATGGCGTGAATATCTCCCGTAAAATGAAGATTTAAATCTTCCATTGGAACAACTTGACTATAACCGCCACCAGCTGCTCCACCTTTAATTCCCATAACAGGACCAAACGAAGGTTCTCTCAATGCTATGATAGCCTCTTTACCAATCTCACGAAACGCTTGGCCAAGACCTACCGTTGTTGTTGATTTCCCTTCACCCGCAGGTGTAGGATTAATCGCTGTAACAAGTATCACTTTACCATTTTTATTTGTCTTTAACTTATGCACTGGTTCTAACTTAATCTTCGCTTTATAATTACCATATAATTCAATAGCGTCTTCTGGAACACCTAATCGAAACGCGATGTCTTTAATGGGCTCCATTTTAGCTTCTTGCGCAATTTGTAAATCTGTTTTCATAAAGAGACCTCCTTGTATTTTCTCTATTATTATTATTTCACGAAACCCTTAATAAATCAACCCTTACATAAAACGCTTACACAAAACTATATCAACATTTCACCTTAAATAGTGTATAATGAAGATACAATAAGTAGGTGATGAAAGTGACTATCGGAATAATTGGATTAGGTATTATTGGTGGCTCTTATGCAAAGGCTTTAAAACCTTATGGGTATGAGCTTGTTGGTATTGACATCAAACAAGAGACAATAGATTACGCCCTAAAGCATAATATTGTTGATAGAGGCAGTATTAGTGCAAAGAAACTTTTAAAAGACTGTGATATTGTCTTTGTATGTCTATATCCTAACCAAACAATAGATTTCATTAAAAAGCACATTAACAATTTTAAGCAAGACGCCATTGTCGTAGATGTTGCTGGTGTAAAGAGACACATGACAAATCAATTAGATTTATTTTTTAATGACGATATAAACATCGTGTTAACCCATCCCATTGCCGGTAGTGAAAAGAGTGGAATATCCCATAGTAAAGCCAATTTATTTGAAGGAGCTAATTTTGTTATAACCCCACATTCACGTAATAAAGAAGAACATATAAATCTCATCAAAACACTCGCAAAACAAATGGGATTTAGTACGGTTACAGAAATTTCTGATGTTGATCACGATAAAATTCTAGGATTCACCTCACAATTGACTCATGCAATTGCAGTAGCGCTTGTGAATAGTGACGCCTATAACTTTGATACTAAACGGTTTATTGGTGATTCTTATAAGGAATTAACACGAATTGCTATGATTAATGATGAATTGTGGACTGAGTTATTTTTTGAAAACAAGGATTTTCTAACTAGAAATATTGACACTTTTATTGATCAACTGAGTTTAATCCGGGATTCCATTCAAAATAAAGATAAAGATACTTTAACTAAACTAATGCAAAAATCGACTAAGACAAGAGAGGATATTAACAATGAATGATACCGTCGTTAAGCTATTTCCCACATCTTTGCATGGTTCTATATCCGCTATTTCCTCTAAAAGCGTTGCCCACCGTGCGATTATCGCAGCGGCGTTATCAGATCAACCGTCTACTTTATATAATGTCTTATTATCTGATGATATAAAAGCTACTTTAAACGCTGTGAAGAAACTCGGTACATCGATTAAAATAAAGGACTCCAGCATCTATATTAAACCAAAGAAAAAACGCTTTTTAAAAGCCAAAACCATTGACTGTAATGAGAGTGGTTCAACCCTTCGTTTTTTAATACCCGTTACATCTTTGTATGATAAAACAATCACATTAACAGGTCGTCAGTCATTATTAAATCGTCCTATGACATTATACGAAGATGTCTTTAATAAAAGTGACAGTACCCTTACAATAGCCGATAATAAAATAGTGGTAAACGGCTCTATTAAGCCAGGTGAATACATATTAAAAGGGAATGTTAGTTCCCAGTTTTTTACCGGATTAATGCTCACACTTCCTCTATTAGATGGAGATTCCACACTCATCGTTGAAGGTCCACTAGAATCTAAAAGTTACATCGACCTAACAATAGATGTGCTAAAATCATTTAACATCACCATAAAAGAAAGAGAAAACCGATATTATATAAAAGGAAATCAGCAATATAAAGGTAATCAATATACTGTTGAGGGTGATTTTTCTCAAGCTGCGTTCTTCTTTGTTGCTGGTGCGATTAACGGTGGTATTTCTATTCATAATCTGAATATAAATAGTGTCCAAGGCGATAAGGCAATTATTGATTTTTTAACCCAGATGAACGCTCAACCTATAGTCACGGATAATGGCTATACCATAACAAAAAAATCCACTTTAGGAACCACTATAGATATTTCAAATTGTCCGGATTTAGCCCCCATTCTATCCTTGTTAGGTTCCGTCAGTGAGGGGACAACAAAATTAATTAACGCCCATCGCTTAAAAATAAAGGAATCTGACCGGATTTATTCAACAGTATCTACTTTAAAAGCCTTAGGGGCTGATATTACAAACGATGATGAATCTATCACTATCAAAGGTAAAAAGCATCTAGAAGGTGGCGTTACTGTCGACTCATTCAATGATCATCGTATCGCAATGATGGTGGCAATCGCTACTACTGTATGTAAAAACCCAGTAACATTAACGAATGCGAAAGCTGTTAATAAATCTTATCCTTCCTTCTTTGAAGATTATAAGCGATTGGGAGGCATTATAGAGATTAAGGAGTGAATCCAATGAAAAAAGTCTTTGTTAAAACAAAACATCATACCTATACAGTGTATATTGAACACGATTTATTAAGCAATATTACACCTTATTTACCAAAAACTAGCAATTACATTCTCATTTCGGACGATAATATTCCAAAGGTATATTATGAAACAATACACAAGCAATTGTCAATTAAGCACAGCTATTTCTTTAAAGCAGGCGAACAATCAAAATCGCTACCTGTCGTGCAAGATATTATCGAACAAATGATAGAAGATGGCGTCACCAAAGATTATGTATTAATTGCTTTAGGTGGTGGTGTCGTTGGTGATTTAGCTGGATTTATAGCTAGTGTGTATTTGCGAGGTATAGACTATGTTCAAATTCCAACAACGCTTCTCGCTCAAGTCGATAGTAGTGTTGGTGGTAAAACAGCTGTTAATAGCCCTACAATGAAGAATGCAATTGGGGCATACAAACATCCAAAGAAAGTCCTAATTGATCCAAAAACGTTAAACACATTGGAAAATAGACATTTTAATAATGGTATGGCAGAAATTATCAAGTATGGGCTGATATCAGATTCAAAGTTATTCCATCGGTTAAATACAAATAACATTATCAATATTATTGACGAAATTATAGCAACATGTGTAGCCATAAAGGCGCGCATTGTCTATTTAGATGAAAAGGATCAAGGTGTTAGGCAACTATTAAATTATGGCCATACCATCGGGCACGCTATTGAACAATACTCAGAATATGAATTACTTCATGGGGAATCGATCGCTATTGCGATGCATATGCTCGCAAAGGACAAACCTTTTGAAGAATCACTCACACAATTATTAAGACACTACAATCTTCCGCTAGATTATTCATATAAAAAAGACGCTATTTTAAAAGCCATTAAAACTGATAAAAAAGTTTATAATGATCATTTAAATATGATTTTAGTAGATGAAGTGGGAAATGGCTATATAAAGACAATTAAATTGACTGAAATAAACAACTATTTGAGGTGATGATATGAGTACAATTGGCGATGCAATTCCAATCAGTCTTTTCGGTGAATCTCATGGAAAAATGATTGGTATTACGATTCACAACTTACCTGCTGGTATTAAACTAGATTTAAATATGATTAATAACGCGTTAGAACAACGACGTCCGACATCATCTTTATCTACAAAAAGACGTGAACCCGACCCATATCAAATCATAAGTGGGTATTTTCAAGATAAAACAACAGGAACCCCTCTAACTATTGTAATCCCTAACAAAGATACTAAGTCTAAAGATTATAACAAAGATATTTTAAGACCATCCCATTCCGATTATACTGCTCATATAAAATATCGTTCTAACCATGATTATCGTGGAGGAGGTCATTTTTCTGGCCGTATTACAGCACCATTAGTTATCTTAGGAGCAATATGCCGACAATTACTAGAACAAAAAAATATAATTATTGCTTCTCATATTGCATCCATTAAAGAAGTGAACGATGCTTCTTTTACACTAGATAACATCACTAAAGAAAATCTTAAATCACTTCTAAATAGCGCTTTCCCAGTAATTGACGATACCATTCTTCCTCACTATGAAAAGACAATTTTAACAGCTAAGGAAAATAAAGATAGTGTTGGTGGGACCATTGAAACAGCGATATTAAATATGCCAGCTGGTATTGGGGGGCCATATTTCAATACTCTAGAAAGTACCCTAGCTAAACACCTTTACAGTATTCCTGCCATCAAAGGTTTATCCTTTGGTAAGGGCTTCGACATCACAACACTTTATGGATCAGAAGCAAATGATCCTTTCACAATACAAAATGATAAAATTGTTACAAAAACAAATAACTCTGGAGGTATACAAGGGGGTATTTCCAATGGCATGCCGATTGTCTTTAAAACCGCTGTTAAGCCAACTGCCTCAATAGGTAAACATCAAAAGACCGTAAATTATAAGACAAAAGAAACTATGACCTATCAACTAGAAGGCCGTCATGATCCAGCAATCGTCCATCGCGTTGTCCATGTGATCAATGCTATGACAGCCTATGCACTCGTAGAAGTCTTAACAAAAGAAGAGGGATATTCATGGATGATTTAAGTACGTTAAGAAATAAAATAGACGATCTTGATTCTAAAATTATGGCATTGCTTGAACAACGTTTTAACTTATCACGTGCTGTTGGGGAATATAAAAAGAAATATAATCTACCTGTATTACATTCAAATAGAGAACAAGAGATATTTGATAAAACGTCTAGATATAGCAATTACCCACAAATCAAAGAAATTTATAAAACCATTCTTAAGACGAGTAAGGATGTCCAAAATTGAAAACTCACTTTGGTCTTATAGGTAAACATTTATCACATAGCTTTTCAAAAGAAATTCACGAACATTTCACAAATTCTAATTATGACTTAATCGAGCTAGATGAGATATCTCAATTTATGTCCGATAAAAAGTTTACTGGTGTTAATGTTACAATCCCCTACAAAAAGGATGTTATTCCTTTTCTTGATGAACTATCGGAAGAAGCAAGAGCAATTGGGGTAGTTAATACCATACTTAATTCAAAAGGAAAACTGATCGGATATAATACTGATTACTTTGGACTAAAATCATTATGTAATTATCATAATATTAGTGTAGATAATAAAAAAGTATTAATTCTAGGAAATGGCTCTACTGCAAGAACAATTGAATATTACTGTAATCAGAATAATACAAATAAAATCACAGTTGCAGCTAGACACCCTCGTGCTAATCAAATACACTTAAATGCATTAAATACATTAGACTATGACATCATATTTAATGCGACACCTGTTGGCATGTATCCAAACATTTTGGCACATCTACCAATCAAGTTTTCAAATAATACTCCGGTTAGTGTGGTGGTTGATGTTATCTATAATCCACTTAAATCGACACTATTGAGAGAAGCAGAGCAGTATAATGTAAAAACAGTTAATGGTCTATATATGCTGGTTATGCAAGCTATAAAAGCAATTGAAATTTTTCACAATAAAACAATCTCTCTTGATCATATTAATCACTATTATAAAAGGCTTCTTAAAAGCCGTTATAATATTGTTCTTATTGGTATGCCTATGTCTGGAAAATCGCTTTATGGTAAGAAATTATCTAACTTAATAAATATGAAATTGGTTGATATAGACCAAGAAATTGAAAAAAAAGAATCTATACCTGTTCCGAAAATATTTGAAGATAAAGGAGAAAACTATTTTCGAAATATTGAGTCTAAAGTAGTATTACATTACGCAAAAGAACATAACTATGTCATATCCTGTGGCGGTGGTGTTATAACAAGCGTTCAAAATATTGATGCTTTAAGGAGTAATGGAATAGTCATTTTTATTGATACACCACTCTCTATGCTAAAAAGGTTCTGCTCTAAAAATCGGCCATTACTAAAAGATAACAAATCACTTGAGATATTATATAATAAACGTTACAATACCTACATAAACGCTGCAGATATTGTTATAAAAAAGGATACTTTAGATGTAGATATAATTTTAAATAAGATGGTGGTGGCATTAAATGAATATACTAGTATTGAATGGACCTAACTTAAATATGTTAGGTATTCGTGAACCGAATGTATATGGTGAAAAGACCTATCAAGATTTAGAAAATACACTACAAGATTACGCAAGTGAAAAGGGTATTACACTTGATATAAAACAAAGTAATTTTGAAGGAGTTCTTATTGATTTATTACATTATGCGCATGAGCATTTTGATGGCGTTATACTTAATGCTGGAGCGCTTACCCACTATTCATATGCCTTGCATGATGCCATAAAATCTATAGGTGTTCCTGTCATAGAAGTCCACCTCTCAGATATTTCAAAAAGAGAAATATTTAGACAACATTCAGTCATCAAAGACGCTTGCCTTAAAACTTTTCAAGGTAATGGATTTAGCAGTTATCTAGATGGAATCAAATACTTAATAAAAGAAGAAGGTTAAAACAATGATTATTAAAATGAAGAAACAATCAACAAAAGAACAGATTGAAAAAGTTCAAAATCACTTGAAAGCAAAAGGATTCGAAATACACGATAGTGTTGGAGAAACCTACCACATTTTCGGAGTCGTTGGTGATACGGCACAATTCGATACAAGAAGCTTATATGCATTTGAAAGTGTCGATAGTGTTATTAGAATTCAAGAACCTTTTAAAAAAGTAAATCGAAAACTAAAAAGTGAAGATACCTTAATAAAAGTGAAAGATATCACAATAGGTGGCTCTAATCTCACTGTCATGGCTGGACCATGTAGTGTTGAATCCAAAGAGCAAGTTGAGATAATCGCAAAAGCAGTAAAAGAAAGTGGTGCTCATATCTTAAGAGGTGGGGCTTATAAACCCCGTACAAGTCCTTATACATTCCAAGGTATGGGAAAAGAAGGATTAAAGATATTACATGATGTTGGCCAAAAATATAACATGCCGATCGTCTCAGAATTAATGGATAAAGACCATATTCCAGAATTTCTAGAATATGTCGATATTATTCAAATTGGTGCACGGAATATGCAAAACTTTGCATTACTTAAGGAACTTGGTAAATTAAATATTCCTGTCTTGTTAAAAAGAGGCTTTTCTAATACCATTGAAGAATGGTTAATGAGCGCTGAATATATCATGGCTGGGGGAAATGAAAATGTTATTTTATGTGAACGTGGTATACGTACATTTGAACCTTATACCCGTAATACTCTCGATATATCAACAATCCCTATAATAAAAAAACTAAGCCATTTACCAGTTATCATCGACCCCTCTCATGCCGCCGGACATTGGGATCTAGTAGAAAGTTTATCAATGGCAAGTATAGCTGCTGGTGCCGATGGATTAATTATAGAAGTCCATCATGAACCAGAAAATGCACTTAGTGATGGAGCACAATCACTTAAACCGAAAAAGTTTGATGATCTAATGCAGAAAGCAAACAATCTTACAACCGTTTTAAATAAAAAAATATCCTAGGAGATAATTCCTAGGATATTTTTATATGATGTCATTAAGTATTATAGTTTGTTTTCTATCCGGTCCCACACTGAATATAGATAAAGGTATGTTAGTTAACTCTGAAATTCGATTTAAATATTTTTTTGCATTTAATGGTAAATCGCTCAATTTAGTTGTTTTAGTTATGTCTTCATTCCAACCATCAAGTGTCTCATAAACCGGCTTACAACGGTTATAGTCTTTGATATTAGCTGGAATATAATCAATCTTTTCTCCGTCTAATGTGTAAGCAACACAGATTTTTAATTTCTTAATGCCAGTTAATACATCTAGTAACATAACACTTAAGTGATTTATCCCACTGACACGCTTAGAATGTCTTAAAACAACAGTATCTATCCACCCAATACGTCTTGGTCTACCAGTAGTGGTCCCAAATTCATTTCCTGTTTTTCGAATTTGTTTTGCCACATCATCTTCAAACTCAGTTGCAAAGTATCCACTACCAACGCGAGTAGAGTATGCCTTTGTGATGCCTACAACATCTGTAATAAATTGAGGGGAAATCCCTGTATTAAGCGGAACGGAAGCAGCTGTTGGAGAACTCGATGTCACGTATGGATATGTTCCATGATCGATACATAACAGATTCCCTTGAGCTCCTTCATAAACTATTTTTTTATTGTTTTCATTATATTGATGAAGTAATAAGCTCGTATCTCTTACAAGCGCCTTTATCTCTTTAGCATATGTTTTGTATTCATTAAAAACTGTGTCGATATCGAATATCGGGTAGTCATACAATTTAAATAACTTATTATAATATGTAATATTATCAGATAATTTATCATAAAATGTCTCTTCATCGATGAAGTCCGCCATTCTAATGCCGGTACGACTAACTTTATCCATATATGCTGGCCCGATACCCTTTTTGGTTGTCCCCACCTTTTTTTCATTAGACTTCAAATCTTCATATAATTGATCTAACTGGATATGATAAGGAAGCAAAACATGTGCTCTATTACTAATTGCTAAATTATACTCAGTAATATCATTATTGTGAAGCATTGTTAACTCCTCTAATAATGCTTTTGGGTTGATTACCATCCCATTAGCTAAGATATTCATAGCATCTTGTCTAAAAATGCCAGATGGAATGAGATGTAAAGCATACTTATTTCCATCGAATGTAATAGTATGTCCTGCATTGTTTCCCCCTTGGAACCTGACAACGACATCAGCTTTCCCTGCGAGAAAGTCAGTAATTTTCCCTTTTCCTTCATCTCCCCATTGTGTACCTACAATAACAACATTTTTCATATTATCCTCCTAATATTGTCTCAATATATCTCTTGCAATCCAAACACCGCTTGCACCAGCCTGCGCTAAACCTCGCGTTATCCCAGCACCGTCACCACCAAAATATAGTCCTTTTACTGGTGATTCAAAATGCTTATTGAGTTCTGGCCTTGCACTATAAAATTTCGCTTCAACGCCATAGAACAAGGTATGATCAGAGGCAATACCTGGTGTGACATTTTCAAGGGCTTCTACCATTTCAATCAATGATTTCATGGTATTATACGGTAATACCAACCCTAAATCTCCCGGAACTGCTTCTTTTAATGTAGCATCAACAAAGCTCTCTTTTAACCGTTTTTCTGTCGTTCGTCTCCCTCGCTTAATATCCCCATAAGTTTGTACAATTATTGAACCATTACTTAATTTATTTGCTAATCGGCTAACTTCATGAGCAAACTCATTAGGTTCACTAAAGGGTTTTGAAAATTTATGTGAGACAAGTAAGGCAAAGTTTGTATTATGGCTTCCTAATTTGGGATCTCGATAAGAATGCCCATTTGCCAGCATTGTCCCACTATGGTTTTCAATAACCACATGTCCACTAGGATTAGAACAAAACGTTCTAACCGTTGTTCCAACGCTTGTGCGGTAAATAAATTTTCCTTCATACAAGTTTGTGTTAATCTCTTCCATGAGTTCATCATTTGTTTCTACCCGTACGCCTATATCAACTTGGTTTGCTGTTTGTGGAATGTCATATTGTTTACTTAGTTCGGTTAACCAACTCGAACCATCACGGCCTGGCGCAATCAACACTTGGTTACATTTGATGATATTGTCTTTTGTAACTACGCCTTTAACCAAGCGATTTTCCACTAATAAATCTGTGACTTCCGTTTTATAAATCATGGTGATTTTATTTGATAAATATGTGTAAATACTCTTTAAAATCTCTAAATTGTCCTCTGTACCTAGATGTCGTACTTTTGCACGTAATAGTTTTAATCCAGAGGCTAATCCTCGGCGTTCAATTTCTTTTACTTTTTGTGTTGTGGGATCTGTTATGGTATGTGTTGCTCCATGTTTTAAATTGATTTGATCAACATATTGGATTAATTGCTCAACTTCATATTTTTCAAGGTAATCAGTCATCCACCCACCAAATTCACTGGTAATATTAAACTTCCCATCGGAATACGCTCCTGCACCGCCAAATCCATTTGTGATTGAACAAGCAGGATAGCACCCACTTACGCCCTTTTTGTTGACTGGACATTTTGTTATTTTTTTCTCTAAAATTGGGCATTTACGATCATATATATCTAACCCTTTATCTAATAATAAAACGTCCACATCAGGATTTTTTTGCTTAAGCTCATATGCGGCAAAAATCCCCGCAGGGCCAGCTCCAACAATGACAACATCATAGTAATCTTTCATAATTCCTCCTAAAAAAAGCAAAAGACGCATCATCTTTATAGGATCACTATAAATGGGGTTTGATGCGTCATAAGTTTTCTCCATTTGTATAGTAACATTGTCAATAAGACGTGTCAATAACCAATTATAATCTTTGGCTTACACATTATTATATAGGCCTCTATATAGCGATTTCCCTTAATTACATTATTTGTAATAATGCAACAATTGTATAGAGATAATGGGTATTTAGTTTTACTGTGTCAATAATTATATTTAGTTTGTCTAAGCGATATGAAAAGCGTATGTATGGACTAATTTCATTGGCTCTATTAAATAGGTATTCTCCATTAATATCCTTTGATTTTTCTGTTGAGAGAGTGAAAGTTATATTAGTTTTTGTCTCTCTCACTTTTTCTATACCCACCTTTGAAGCAAGGTGTTCGAATAATTTTTCATACATATAGAGTATAATGTCTTCATTCGGCGCACCAAAGCGATCGGTGAACTCTTCTTTTAGTTGTTCAATATCATCAATAGCCGTTATTTTAGCTATTTTCTTATGCATTTCTATTTTGACATAGTCATTTTGAATATAATTTGTATCAATGTATTTATCAACTTGAAGACGAATATTAGATTGTTCATCCGGTTTCTCAAGTGATACGGCTTTACCAGATTGTCTTGCATCAACTTCTTCTTTTAACATATCTAGAAATAAATCAATTCCAACACTATCCATAAATCCAGATTGTTCCGTCCCTAAAATGTCTCCCGCACCACGAATAGACAAATCTCTCATCGCTATCTTGAAACCAGATCCAAGTTCTGTAAACTCTTTAATAACCTTAAGACGCTTTGTCGCTTCATCTGTTAGCGTTTTGTCTTTTTGGTACATTAAGTATGCATAGGCTATCCGATTCGAGCGTCCTACTCGTCCTCTTAACTGATACAATTGAGCTAAGCCAAGACGATCTGCATCATGTACGAGTAATGTATTGGCATTAGGAATATCAATACCTGTTTCAATAATTGTTGTGGATACTAATACATCGTATTCATTGTCTATAAATGCTGTGATCACTTCTTCAAGCTTTAATCTACTCATTTTACCATGGGCATAAATAACACGCGCTTCAGGACATAATCTTTGTATACGGTAAGCCACACTTTGAATGTCATCAACACGATTATATAAATAGAATACTTGTCCATCTCTAGCCATTTCCCGTTGAATGGCATCGCGAATGACTGAGTCGTTTCTTTCAAGAACATAGGTTTGAATCGGATATCTATTCAATGGTGGTGTTTCAAGTAAACTCATATTCTTAACACCCATGATAGCCATTTGTAAGGTTCTAGGAATTGGGGTGGCACTCAATGATAGCACATCGATATTAACTTTCATCTGTTTTATAATTTCCTTATGCTCAACACCAAACCGTTGTTCCTCATCAATGATTAATAATCCCAAGTCATTAAATTGCATATCTTTAGATAGTAGCCTATGGGTTCCAATCACGATATCAATATCTCCAACACTTGCTTTTTGGATGATATCCCGTTGTACTGCTTTTGTTACAAAACGATTTAATAGACCAATTTTAATGCCAAACTGATCAAACCGTTCCTTAAATGTATAAAAGTGTTGTCTTGATAATACGGTTGTCGGGGCTAGATAAGCAACTTGTTTGTTATCTAACACTGCTTTAAATGCTGCTCTCATAGCAACTTCTGTTTTCCCATACCCTACATCACCACATAGTAAACGATCCATTGGCACAGGTTTTTCCATGTCCACTTTAATGTCTTTAATCGCAGATAATTGATCATCAGTTTCAATGTATGGAAATTCTCGCTCAAACTCTTTTTGTAACTCTGTATCTTCACTATAGGCGAATCCTTCTGCTTTTTCACGCTCTGCATATAATTTAATCAGTTTATCTGCAATATTTTTTACGCGTTTACGGACACGTTGTTTGGTTTTTGCCCAAGCTGTACCGCCTAGGCGATTGATTTTTGGCTTCTTACCTTCGCTTGCTACATATTTTTGAATTAAATGAATATTCTCAACAGGGATATAAAGTGAATCGTCCCCTTTATAAGCAATATGGACATAATCATTGGTACGATCGCCTAAAGACATTTCTTTAACGCCTAAAAATCGCCCAATACCGTGATCATAATGGACTATCAAATCACCTTTTTTCAGTTCATTAACTGTCGATACTTTTTTTGTATCCTTTAAAGATGACTTGAACTTAGCTTTCTTTGTTTGTTTTTTATGAAATATGCCTGCTTCTGACAGAAATATTGTATTAATACTAAAAAACTCAATTGGATTGTTAAAGTCACTTTCAATAATATTCAGTTGTTTTGGAGAGATACTATCATTGTTCCCAATGATTTGATAAGATATTTTATCTTCAATTAATTTGGTAAAATCAACAAGTTTTTGATGCGAGTTAAATGTCAGGATTGTTGTTGTGAATCCATCATACTTTTTTAAGTCTTCCATCAACATTTTGAGATTACCATTGTACTCAGTAACTTCTTTTGATTTGACATTAATTTGATTATTATCCTTATTAACTTTATCTCCAAAAACGTCTAATTTAAGGGTTTTCCCATTGTATACATGATCAATGTCTTTAATGAATTTAAACCCTAACTTAGGATAGTCATTTGTCGTTTGATACCACTCAGTTATGTCATGAAGTATATTATCGTAATTATCTAATACCTGTTGGTGATTCCAAAAAACTACGACATTATTACCTAAGTAATCGCTAATCGTTTCTTGATGATCGTAAACAAATATCATGTATCTATATAGATTATCCATTTCATGACGATGTTCTAATTGGTTGAGTTCTTCTTCAATACGTTGTTGTGATTTTTTATCAAAATCTTTCGCAGTCTCATTTACTTGCGCTTTTATCTCTTCAAATGTCTTATCTGAATAGAAAAATTCAAATATCGGAAACACATCGTATGTCTTTATTTTAATTGTAGAACGTTGTGTATCCGTCTCAAACTTTCTCATCGTATCGATTTCATTATCAAAAAAGTCGATTCTAATTGGCTCCGCTTGATTAATGGGGTAGACATCTATAATACTTCCCCGAACACTAAATTCCCCTTGGTTTTCAACAATGTCTTCCCGTTGATATCCTAGATGAACGAGTTGCTCTACAAGTTCATCTACTTCAATGATTTTTCCTTTAAAAAGCTTTAATATAGCCTTTTCCCATGATTTCAAAGGAATAAGTTCTTTTGTGAATCCAGTCGTATTAGTTACGACAATCAACGGTTTATCTTCTAATATTTTTGCGACTGTATTCATTCTTTCAACTTTAAACTCTGTACTCATGGCAAGCATCTCTGTGGTCATAAACTCATCTTGTGGGAAGAAGGTTAATTGATCTTCTGGTATAACATTACCTAGTCTTTCATAGACTTTTTGAGCCTTATAGATATTTGGCGTCACAATCACCATAGATTCTTTATGTTCGTCAAAATAAGCTCCTACTAATAATGTATTAATAGCATCATTTGAGTTAATAATATGGCTTTCTGCTACTTGTCTTAATTGTTGGTTATATTGTCTATAAAAAGGGGTTGCTTTAAGATAATTCAATATCGGTTTCATAATAACACCTCCACGTACAATTGGCGAAATCCCTAAACTTAGGGGGATTCGCTAATTTGCATAATAATAGTATCACAATGTATTTATCCTAGCAAGAAAAAAAGCCCATTTTTTGGGCTTATTCTTGTTTTTGTGTTTGGTTATATTGATTCATGATATTGTTAAATGGGACATCATTTACAAAATCTTCAACAATCTCTCTTGATATTTTTATAGCCTCTTCAATAACTGATTGATTTTGTTTTAAGAATTTACCTAAAACGTAATCTTTGCCTTCAATTAAAGGATTACTCCCAATACCAACACGTAGTCGTTTAAACGATTTTGTATTTAGATGATTAATGATTGACTTTATACCGTTGTGACCTCCACTTCCCCCTTTGGGGCGAAGCCGGATATTACCCACCTCTAAAGCTAAATCATCATAAATAACTAAAATATCTTCAATCGCAATATCATAGTATGAAATAACTTGTTGGAGACTTTCACCACTTAGATTCATAAACGTATGAGGTTTTAACAGGAGTGTGTCTTTAAATTTAACAATTTCACCTTTAAATTTATTATCTTTTTTAAAACTTAAACGATGAACATGGGCAATATGATCTAGTACCATAAACCCTATATTGTGTCTTGTATAAGCATATTTACGCCCTGGATTTCCTAATCCAATAACACATTTCATGTTATCGCCTCTTTGGTTTAATAACTACGTGGCGATTATTTCCTTCTCCTTTAGACACTGTTGAGACATCGCGCCAATCGGCTAATTTCGTGTGTATAATTCTTCTTTCATATGCATTCATTGGATCTAATCTAGCTTCAACTTTCGACCGTGCAACATTTTTAGCTGTTTTAGTAGCTAAAATTTCAAGTTGTTTTTTGCGATTGGCTTTATAACCACCTATATCAACCTGAACGATGGTGTGATTATCATAAAATTGATTTATTAGGTTACGAATATAGTATTGAATACGCTCTAGTGTTTTACCACCTTTTCCTATTAATAAAGGATTTTCATCTGTTTCAATCTTATACTCAATCTTATTATCACGTACACGCATTTCAATATTGGCATCAATCTCCATTGTATTAAAAATTGTTTCAAGTGTTTCAAATGCAATTTCAGCAGGATCAACTTTTACGGTCGCCTTGCATATATATGTTTTGATAATCATACCTTTTTTATTAATAACTTCGACATCTAAATATGACTTATCTAGGCGCATTTCTTTTGCGGCATAATCTAGTGCATCATCCACATTTTTTATTTCGAATTCTAATTCTTTCATTGTATCATCCTTCTCACAAAATTACTTTCTTCTCTTTTTCCATTTCCATATGTTTTTTGTACGATATTTTACGTGTAATATAAGTTTGGAAGAATTGGAAGGCATTCCCTACAATCCAATATAAAGCGATACCATTGTTTGTTACTGCGATACTCACTAACATGAAGACCATAAAATAAGACATATACTTCATTTGTTGCTGTGATTTAGCAGCTTGTTCAGTTTGATATTTTTTGTTTTGTAAGTAATCAGGTTTCTTCATAGAATAGCGTTGGTAAGCAAACATTAACACTCCTACTAAGATAGGTAAGATAATTTCTGGAAATACACCAAAGAATCCATCTGCCCAAATAATACCTGATTTTAAATCAATGCCAAAGAATGTATAGTCCAATGCTGCATAATCACGAGCACCTTCTGCAATTCCATTTGATAAAGGCATTCTTCTTACAACTTGATACATTGCGATGAAGATTGGCATTTGTAGGAAAGGTAATAAACATCCTAATGGGTTAATATTATATTCCTTGTATACAGCCAAAGTCTCTTGTTGCATTTTTCTTTGGCTGACTTCATCATCTCTACCTTTGTATTTTTCTTGTATTTTGTTTAGTTCAGGTTGAGCCGCTTGCATATTCATTGTCATAGCATTACTTTTCGCATAAATTGGCCATCCAATTGAACGAATAATTAATGTTACAACGATTAATCCAGCCCAATAGTTATGTCCTAATTGTTGACTTACCCAATATGTAAAATCAGCGATATGAGTAATGATCCATTGTAACCATCCCCATCCACCTTCAACACCAATTGGTTGCTTATACATTGTCGTTCCTCCACTACATGAACTTAGTAGTACTACAAGAATGACAGTAACAGCAAGCAATTGTATTCTTCTTTGCTTCGTCATTTTAATCACCTATTATTTTTAGTTTTCTCAACAAATACATTAATTGTTTTTGTTGTTCTTGAAACGTCAAATTCGACGCATTATTCTTGATAACCACAAACAAATCTACTGGTTGCTCAATTTGTTGCATACGAATAATCTCTCGAACACGACGTTTCGCCAAGTTTCTTTTAACAGCATTACCAAATTTCTTTGATACACTAACAGCAAAGCGATAATGAGTTGTGTCATGGTTATTTTTTTTGTATATAACAAAGTATCGGTTTCCCGCACTATGTTTATGCTTTATTAACTCTTTTATCTCACTGTTTTCTTTAATTCGATGTGCTTTATCCATTGTAATCACCAACCATTATAAAACCCACCAAAAAAATATGAATATATATTTTTCAGGTGGGTTCGGGTATATTAATATATTACGGTTTTATTTAATATGTACTTATTTGGTTAGTTGCTTACGACCTTTTGCACGTCTTCTTTTTAATACTTTTCTACCATTTTTGCTTTTCATTCTTGAGAAGAAGCCATGCTTTTTCGCTTTTTTACGCTTGTTTGGTTGATATGTTCTTTTAGACATGAATCAACACCTCCTAGTTTCATTGTAACCATGCTATGCTATTATATATATATATTAGTTTGATGTCAACTATAAACAAAAAAAATCTATCGCTAACCTATAATAAACTCAAATTAATCACAAATTATTATAAATAAAACAGCACTTTAAAAAAAGTTTTCCACACCGTGATTTGGCTTTATTCCTATATTTCCATAAATGCAATTGTGGATAAGTGGAAAGTGTCTACAAATTTTTAACACCTTTGTGGAAAAGGTTCTTTAGTCCCTACAAAAAGGGCTTTCCCATTACACGTATTGTTGATAATGGGTGTGGACAATTAAAGTTTTCCACATTATCAGTGTATAAGTTTTCGTTCTTTTCCACTAAATTATATGATATATTGTTTACGAAAGCAAGAGGTGAAATAGATGGATCAATTTATGCTTGTTTGGAATGACATAAAATCACAAGTTAAAGACGATTTAGATGATGTAGTATATCAAGAGATTTTTGAACCAATCGATACCATTTTCAAAGTGACAAACAATTATATTTATTTAATAGCACCGAACGATTTTATTAAAAAGCGGATCGAGATGCTTTATTTAAATAAATTAAACCGCTATTTAAAACATAAATTTGAAGATATCCACAAATTTAAGATTATTACCGAGAATCAGGCTAAAGAAGAATTGGATGATCAAAAAGAATTTTCAATTACTGAGCCAGAGGATTTAACAAAAAAAACCTTAAACAGCAACCTAAACACCAGTTATACCTTTGATAGTTTTGTTGTAGGTAATTCTAATAGACTAGCTTACACAAGTGCCATTAAGGTTGCTGATCAACCAGGAATTGTTGCAAATCCTCTATATATATTTGGTGATGTTGGGTTAGGTAAAACACACTTAATGCAATGTGTGGGTAACTATGTCCTTGAAGGGAATATAAATGCGAAAGTTCTATATGTAAAAACAGATCAATTTGTTGAAGAATATGTTCGGTTAGCTAGTAAAAAGAAATTTGATGAATTTAACGATAAATACCGTGATGTTGATGTTTTACTCGTTGATGATATTCAGTTTCTTGCTAAAAAGGAAAAATCGCAGGAAGAATTCTTTAAATTATTTGAAACATTGCATAGTAATCACAAACAAATTGTTATAACGAGTGATAGAAGTGCTGCTGAATTAAAAGATATAATGTCTCGTTTAACATCACGATTTGAATGGGGTGTTACGGTAGATATTAATCGTCCAGATTTAGATCATCGTATAAAAATTTTAAAGAAAAAATTAAAAGCAGAAACATCAGATGCTAACTTAATACCTCAAAGTGTCATTGAATTTATAGCAAGTATGTTTACTAATAATGTAAGAGAATTAGAAGGTGCATTAAAAAGAGTGTTGTTTTATTGTACAGCCTTCAATCTCGACTTTACTGTAAAAAATGCTGAAGCTGCCCTTGAGACTTTAATAAAACCAAAAGTTAAAAATAATGATGTAACAAATCATAAAGTTAAAAACATTATGAGTGTTGTCAGTGATTATTATCGTATTAGTACAAGCGATATGGTTTCCAGAAAACGTTCTGCTAAGTACGTTTTTCCTAGACAGGTAAGTATGTATTTAATTAAAAAAACATACGACTTACCTTACAAAAAAATAGGGTCCTTCTTTAATAATAGAGACCACTCAACAGTCATGCATTCCGTTGAAAAAATTAGGAATGAAATGGAAATGGATAACAATGTTAAAAAAGATGTGGAAAAACTCATGGTTAAATGTGGAGAAAACTAAAAAAAAATACCAAAATATGGCTTGTTTGTGTTATAATAGAGTAAGAAAATAAATCTTTTCCACATTTCCACACAACATAATAATAACAATAAAAAGAAAGATAATTATTTAGAGGTGATGGTATGAACTTTCAAATTAACAAAGATGCTTTACTAAACAATTTACTAATTGCTCAAAAAGCATTATCAAACAAAACACCTAATCCTGCTTTACAGGGCATTAAATTAGATGTTTTCAAAGATCAATTAATAATTACTACTAGCAATTCAGATATTGCTATCAAGCTTAATATTAAAGATCCTAGCTTGAATGTTGAAACAGAAGGATCTTTATTAATCCCAGGGAAGTATTTTATTGAAATTATCCGGAAACTAGATGGATTAAAAGTAAATTTATCACTAGTGGCAGATAACACACTACGAATTGAAGCAGATCGTTCTGACATCACATTAAATATGATGGACTTAGAAGACTATCCTGAATTAAAATTTAGTGAAAAAGTTAAATCTATCAAAATTAATGTTAGAATATTAAAATCTATTATAAGACAAACTTCATTTGCTACATCAACTATTGAAAATAGACCTATCTTAACCGGTGTTAACTTTAAAATAGATGGTAATAAATTAACAGGGATTGCGACAGATAGTTATCGATTAAGTCAAAAAGAGATTGAACTAAAAGACACTTATGAACCATTAAATATTATAATCCCTGGAAAAAGCTTAGAAGAGTTATTGAAAGTGTTAAACAACAATAATGATGAAGTTGAGATTCATTTTGATCATTCGAAAGTTTTATTTAAATACAATAACATATTATTTCAATCTAGATTGTTAGAAGGGAATTACCCGGAAACATCAAAACTTATTCCAACAGAATTTCCAATTGTAATTAAATTTAATAAAGAAGATCTCATGACGGCTATTGAACGGGCAAGTTTATTATCTAGTAGAGATGGTAACAACGCCATTGTTAAACTCAGTTTACGCAAAGACAATATTGTTGAGATTACTTCAAACAGTCCTGAAATTGGTAAAGTTTTAGAAGAGGTTTATCCAGTTGATGAGATTGTTGGAACACCATTCAAGATTGCATTTAGTTCAAAATACATCTTGGATGCTCTAAAAATCTTTAATTCAAGCGAAGTAGCAATCAATTTTACAGGTGAAATAAGACCTTTTATCATCAAAGGTGAATACGATGATAAAATGTTACAACTTATCCTTCCTGTAAGAACAGAATAGACCGAAATTTTCGGTCTTTTTTTTGCACTAAATAACCTTGTTTATTCTTTTAATATATTATATAATTATAATATAGTATATATATGAAAGAAGTGTGTATTATGAAAGAGGCGCCAATCACAACAGAATATATTACCATAGGACAATTTTTAAAGTATATGAACATAGTCTCATCTGGTGGAATTGCTAAAGCTTTATTAGAAAATGAGCAAATCACTATAAATGGTCTTGTAGAAACTAAACGCGGAAGAAAATGTTATCCAGGAGATGTTATCGATATCATTGGTGATGACACCTATAAGATAACTCACAATGAAAGTTAAAGAATTAGCGTTAAAAAACTTTCGTAACTACAATACCTTCAAACAACCATTTAACTCCAATAAAATTATCTTTGTTGGTGATAATGCTCAAGGTAAAACAAGTATTCTAGAAGCATTGAATATGTTAGCCTTCACAAAGTCACATAAAACAAATAAAGATCAAGATGTAATTCAAATCGGCGATGAGTATGCCAAAATTAAAGGTCTCATTGATTTTAAGGACAAAGAAGTATCTTTAAGTGTCATTATTTCGAAAACCGGTAAAAAGGCAAAATATAATGGAATTGAAGTAGAGCGATTAAGTGAGTATATCGGATCTCTTAACGTTGTTTTTTTTGCCCCAGAAGATTTAGACCTAATTAAGGGGAACCCTAAAATAAGACGACGCTTTTTAAATATCGAGTTAGGTCAGCAATCAAAAGCTTATATGTATAACTTAAAAAAATATCAAACGCTTTTGAAAGAGCGGAATAATTTGTTAAAAACCTTACAAGAAAAACAAACCAATGATTATTTATTGCTAGAGGTTATCACAGAACAATTAATAGATTACCTAAAGCTTTTGGTGAATCAAAGGCGCGATTTTATCAAAACAATTAACGAATACGCAAATAAATACTACAGAGTATTAGCAGAAAGTAATGATCAGTTAAGTATTGAATATGCACCATCGATTGAAGATAACTATGAAAAAGTATATCGGTCTAAGTATAAGTATGATATTATCACCGGTACGACAAACCTAGGTGCTCATCGTGATGATTTAAAGTTTCTAATTAACCAACACGAAGCAAAAACACATGCTTCTCAAGGGGAATTAAGAACATATGTATTATCGATTAAATTAGCATTGATAGACTCTATATATCAAACAACAAAGAGATATCCCGTACTTTTATTAGATGACGTGCTAAGTGAGTTGGATAAAAAACGACAAAACAAATTGTTTCATGTTGTACAAGAGAATATTCAAACATTTATAACAACAACAGATTTAAAACATATCTCTAAAGAAGCATTGGGAAAGACAGAAATATACACCATTAAAGAAGGTACAATTAAGGAGTTGAAACAGGATGCAAAAATATGATTCAAGTAACATCCAAATACTAGAAGGGTTAGAGGCCGTTAAGAAACGTCCAGGAATGTACATCGGATCAACAGGACCTAGGGGACTACACCATTTAGTTTGGGAAATTGTTGATAATTCAATCGATGAAGCATTAGCAGGGGCAGCGAGCAAAATAACCGTAGAAATATTAAAAGATAATGTTATAAGAGTTGCTGATGATGGGCGTGGAATTCCCGTTGATATACATCCTAAAACTGGATTACCAGCGGTTGAAACCATTCTAACAACACTCCATGCAGGTGGAAAGTTTGATAACAACTCATATAAGGTGTCTGGAGGTCTTCATGGCGTTGGTGCCAGTGTTGTTAACGCGCTTAGTGAATGGATGAAAGTAGAAATTTATAAAAATGGACGCATGTATACACAACGCTATAAACGTGGTATTCGTGAAACGGACTTAGTTGATCATGGAGAAACTACTAAATCGGGAACCATCACAACATTTAAAGCGGACCCAGAAGTATTTACAGAAACTACGCACTATGATTATGAAATTTTACGTAATCGCGTACAACAACTTGCTTTTTTAAATCGAGGAATTGAAATTGAAATCAATGATTTTCGTGAAGAAGAGCCTGTATTGAATCAGTATTATTATGAAGGTGGAATCAGAGAATATGTTGATTTTTTAAACCAACATAGCGACTCTTTACATGAAACAATCATCTATTGTGAAGGTGAGATAGATGATATTATTGTAGAAATAGCAATGCAATATAATAGAGACTACCGACCAAATATATTTAGCTTTACAAATAATATTAACAACATTGAGGGTGGAACCCACGAAGAAGGCTTTCGTATGACTCTCACCCGTGTGTTAAATAATTATGGTAAAGATAATGGTATTTTCAAAAAAGATGAATCTCTTATTGGGGAAGATACTCGAGAAGGACTTATCAGTATTATTAGCGTTAAACATCCAGACCCACAGTTTGAAGGACAAACGAAATCAAAGTTAGGTTCTACAGAAGTCCGTAAAATCGTCGCTAATATTTTAAGTGAAGGTTTAGAACGCTTCTTATATGAGCATCCGAATGAAGCTAAAATCATCATTGAAAAAGCGTTAATGGCATCCCGTGCTCGTATTGCAGCGAAAAAAGCACGTGAAGCAACCCGTCGTAAATCACCATTAGATGGATTAGGGTTTGCATCAAAACTAGCTGACTGTAGAAGCAAAGACCCTAAAAAGTCTGAAATATATATCGTTGAGGGAGATAGTGCCGGTGGAAGTGCAAAACAAGGTAGAGATTCAGAATTTCAAGCAATCTTACCCCTACGAGGGAAAGTTATTAACGTTGAAAAAGCGCGTCTTGATAAAATCTTAGGAAATAAAGAAATTGTTTCAATGATTCAAGCATTTGGAACAGGTATTGGTGATGAATTTAATATTGACGAATCACGATACCATAAAATAGTCATCATGACCGATGCCGATGTCGATGGAGCGCATATCAGAACCTTATTATTAACGTTCTTATTTAGACATTTAAAACCACTTATTGAACGTGGATATGTTTACATTGCACAACCACCGTTATATAAAATACAACAAGGTAAACGGATAGAATATGCCTTTACTGAAGAACAACTCAAAGTGATACTTGAAGATTTTGGTACCAGAGCATCTATTCAACGATACAAAGGTCTTGGTGAGATGAATCCAGATCAATTATGGGAAACAACAATGGATCCTAAGACAAGAACCTTGTTACAAGTCACACTTGAAGATGCAATTGAAGCAAATGACGTCTTTAGCATGTTAATGAGTGAAGATGTGGCACCACGGCGTGAATTCATTGAAAAGAACGCTAAATACGTGCAAAACCTTGATGTATAGGAGGCAACTGACATGGATGAAAATATGACATTATATGATAAAATAAAAGGCATTAATATTGCTGATGAAATGAAGACCTCATTTTTAAGTTATGCAATGAGTGTTATCGTAGCACGCGCATTGCCAGATGTTAGAGATGGGTTAAAACCTGTACATCGTCGGATTCTTTATGGCATGGACGAACTCGGACTGTATCCAGAAAAATCGTACAAAAAATCAGCTAGAATCGTTGGGGATGTTATGGGGAAATATCATCCTCATGGTGACAGTGCGATTTATGATGCGATGGTGCGTATGGCACAAGACTTTAGTTATCGTTATCCCCTAGTAAACGGGCATGGTAACTTCGGTTCTATAGATGGCGATGGCGCAGCAGCTATGCGTTATACAGAAGCCAAAATGCATAAAATCACATCTGATATGCTCGCAGATATAAAAAAAGACACCATAGATTTTGTTGAAAACTATGATGGTACTGAACAAGAACCAAGCGTATTACCTGCAAAATATCCCAATTTACTCGTCAATGGTGCAACTGGGATTGCGGTTGGTATGGCGACCAATATCCCTCCACATAACCTTACAGAAGTCATTGACGGCATTTTAGCCTATATTAAAAACCCTGAAATAGAGATTGATGAATTAATGTCTTATATTCCTGGCCCGGATTTTCCTACTGGTGGAACTATTCTCGGCCGTACAGGATTAAGACAAGCTTATGAAACGGGTAATGGATCAATAAAAATTCGGGCTAAGAGTGAAATCAAGGAACTCAAAAATGGCAAAAAACAAATTATCGTTACGGAAATCCCTTACCAGGTTAATAAATCACGTTTAATTGAAAAAATCGCTAATTTAGCGAAAGAAAAACGAATTGAGGGAATTACGGATTTACGTGATGAATCAAATCGTGAAGGGATACGCGTTGTGATGGAATTAAAGCGTGGGATCAACGCGGAAGTTACATTAAATAATTTGTATAAATATACACCACTTCAAACATCATTTGGAATCAATATGTTGGCATTAAACAATAACCAGCCACAAGTCATGCCACTCAAAGATATCTTAATGCATTATGTGGCGCATCAAATTAATGTTTTAACACGTAAAACAAATTATGACTTAAATAAAGCACAAAAAAGAGCCCATATTGTAGAAGGGCTATTGATTGCTTTAGATAATATTGAAGAAGTCATCAAGACAATCAGAGAATCTTATGATGATACAGAAGAAAAGTTAATTAATCGCTTTGATTTAAGTGAAAAACAAGCTAAAGCCATTTTAGAAATGCGCTTACGCCGCTTGAGTGGTCTTGAACGAGAGAAATTAGACCAAGAGCTTATAGATCTCCAAGTGACGATTGAAGAACTTGAATTTATTCTTAACAACGAATTTAAAAAATATGAAATTGTTGAAGAACAATTAATTGATATCAAAAATAGATTTGGTGATGAACGCCGTAGTGAAATTAGTTTATCACTTGATTTAGAGTTAGAAGACGAAGACCTAATTCCTGAAGAAGATGTCATTATTACCATTACAAACAGTGGTTATTGTAAACGCATGAATACTGAAGTCTACAAAACACAAAACCGTGGTGGTAAGGGAATGAAAGGTATGCAAACACTAGATGATGATGTTGTTGAACACGTTATTTTTACCTCAACACATAACTACATTTTATTCTTCACAAACACTGGTAGAGTGTACAAAATGAAAGGGTATCGTATACCAAACTTCGGTCGAACATCTCGGGGATTACCATTGGTAAATTTACTTGAATTAGCTGAAGGAGAAAGGCTAACCGCAGTAACCAAAATTGATGATTTTGATAACGATAAATTTCTTTTCTTCGCAACTAAAAAAGGTGTTGTGAAACGGACAAAAGTATCTGAATATCAAAATATTCGTACAACAGGGATTAAAGCAATTAACTTAAGAGACGATGATGAGTTACTCGCAGTACGTTTAACTGATGGAACGAAAGATGTCTTATTAGGCGCATCGAACGGAAAAGCTATTCGTTTTGATGAAAATGATGCACGACCAATGGGGCGCGTTTCAACGGGTGTCCGAGGGATACTGATTGAAGATGATCAAGAGGTCGTTGGATTTACCGTCGTATCAGAAAATAAACATCAAGTCTTAGTTGTGACAGAAAATGGATATGGAAAACGTACCGAAATGACCGAATATCGCCAACAAAATCGTGGCGGTAAAGGTGTAAAAACCTTGCAAATCACAGATAAAAATGGTGCGCTTTGTAAAATGCGCAGTGTAAATGGTACAGAGGATTTAATCATCACCACGACCAAAGGTCAGATTATTCGTTTACCAGTTGAACAAATTGCTATATCAAAACGCGCAACTCAAGGGGTAAGACTTATCAACTTGAATGATGGACATGAAATTGCGTCATTAGCCATCATCGAACCTGAAGAAGATGAGGAAATCTTATTACCGGCTGAAGAAGTGATTGATACACCCGTGATTACACCAGAAACTAACCTTCAAACCATTAAAGATAAGCCTTTAGAAAAAGTCACAGAACATCCACTTCAGGAAACTGATAAAGACGATACTACTGAATAAGAGAGGAATTTTCCTCTCTTTCTTTTTGTATGTATTGACAATTCGTAAGGGCTTTGATATTATCAAGACAACAACGATGACAAGGACAAGTAGCTGATAATCACTTTTAAAGAGAGTTAGTGGTGGGTGAAAACTAATAAAGTGACTGAGTGAATCTCCCTTCGAGTAAGAGTAATGATCTTCGGGTTGTTCCGTTATAAACTATGAGATAGAGGCAACTCTAAAATAAGGTGGTACCACGATTATTCGTCCTTTTAAGGGCGATTTTTTTATTATAAGGAGGAAAATTGTATGTTAGATTTAAAAGATTTAAGAGATAATGTCGACACAATCATTGAATTATTAAATAGGAGAGGTGATGATTTCTCTTATTTAAAAGAACTTGTTAAATTGGATGAGCGTAGAAGAGAAATGATTCAAACAGTTGAATCAACAAAAGCCAAAAGAAACGAAATCAGCAAAAAGATTGGCCAATATAAACGCGAAAAGAAAGATCCTCAACCGTTATTTGATGAAATTGCTGAGATTGGGCAAGGTGTCAAAACTCTTGAAAAGGAACTAGAAGAGATTGAGGATGATATTCATCATCAATTATTGATGACACCAAATGTTCCGCATCCTGATATCCCTGTTGGTAAAGATGAATCAGATAATGTCATCATCAAGACCCAAGGAGAACCTACTTCTTTTGAATTTGAGCCGTTAGCGCACTGGGATTTAGCGGATTCATTAGATATTATTGATTTTGATCGTGCAACAAAAGTTGCGGGAAGCCGCTTTGCAGTGTATAAAGGACTTGGGGCAAGGTTAGAGCGGGTATTAATCCAGTTCATGTCAGACTTACATGCTCATGAACATGGCTATACAGAAATTTTACCACCTTATTTGGTGAATACTGCGTCAATGACAGCAACGGGACAACTACCAAAATTTAAGGAAGATGCATTCCAAATTCGTGATGAAAGAGGATTTTACTTAAATCCAACAGCAGAAGTCCCTACGATTAATCTACATCGTGATGAAATACTCGATGCAGAAAAATTACCAATCAGCTATACAGCGTTTACAACTGCGTTTCGTAAAGAAGCTGGTAGTGCCGGTAGAGATACGAGAGGGATTATTCGTCAACACCAGTTTAATAAAGTTGAATTGATTAAGTTTACAAAACCAGAAAATTCTTATAAAGCGTTGGACGAGATGTTAACACATAGCGAAAAAGTCTTACAATTACTAAAATTACCATACCGTGTTGTTGATCTTTGTACGGGAGATTTAGGCTTCTCTATGCGAAAAACATATGATATTGAAGTATGGTTACCTTCATATAATACATATCGTGAAATTGGTAGTATCTCAAATGCAGAAGATTACCAAGCTCGAAGAGGAAATATCAAGTTTAAACGTGACCAAAAGAGCAAGCCAGAGTTTGTTCACACATTAAATGGATCAGGCTTAGCTGTAGGAAGAACCGTAGTTGCGATTATGGAAAACTACCAACTAGCAGACGGAACGATTAAAATACCGGAAGTATTAGTCCCATATATGAAAACAGATATTATCAAATAAAGGAGAGAGATATGGATATTATTGAGCAAAAAACATTTACTTTAGAAAAAGAAGACAAACACATTGTTTTAGCATCAGATAATAACAATGACATAGTCAACCAATTAGAAAAAGCATTAGACATTAATTTTAACGACGTTTTAGACGACACAATAACAACAATTCCAACACTAAAAAAACTTAAAACATCGAAAATTACAGTAGTGAAAAAGGCATGTATTTTGGACAATAAAGAAGATGTTATCGCGCACATCGCCAAGATGGAAGAAGATGTTATTCTTCTAGGAGATACATTTGTAACTGAAGAAAAAACCTTATTAAGTGAAGTCGTTGAAAAGAGATTAACAGAACAATACCGTTTTGATCGGTTTAAAGAAACAAAAAAAACGGTCTATAAAACCTATTTCTTTGCGAAAAAAAACGTTTATGAGACGTTGAAGAAAGGTCAAATTATCGGGGACGCCATTAACACTTGTAGAGATTTAGTTAACACACCATATAATTATCTGAATGCAGAAGCCCTTGCAATCCATGCGAAAGGGTTAGAAAGATATCAAAACATCACTGTCGATGTGTATGACAAAGATGCCATAGAAGAAATGAATATGGGCGCATATTTAGGGGTAAATAAAGGGTCTACTGATGAACCTAAATTGATAGTGATAAAATATAATAACGGTGGGAAATCGCCTTATACAGGTCTCGTAGGAAAAGGAGTCATGTATGATACAGGAGGATATTCTTTAAAAACGCCAACGAGTATGCCAGGCATGAAAGTTGACATGGCAGGGGCTGCGGCTGTGGTCGCATCAATTGAAGCAATCGCTCAATTAGAGTTAGAAGCAAATGTAATGAGTGTTGTTGCTGCTACAGATAACCGTATTGGAAAAGAAGCAATTGTACCAGATGATATTTTAACTGCTGCTAACGGTAAAACTATAGAAGTCATTTCAACCGATGCAGAAGGACGCTTAACATTAGCAGATGCATTATGGTTTGCTCAAAAAGAAGGCGCAAAACGTGTCATTGATGTAGCGACGTTAACAGGCTCAATTGTACGGGCTTTAGGAAACAAATTAACAGGTGCCTATACAAATAATCAAGCATTCTTAAGTGAATTTAAAGCTGTTACAGAAAAGACCAATGAACCGATTTGGGAAATGCCAATTACTAAAGTGTATCATGATGAATTAAAAAGTAAAGTAGCGGATTTACAAAATAAAGGATCTGCCTTAGCAGGGGCTAGTATAGCTGCCGCATTTTTACAGAATTTTGTTGAAGAAAAGACCGAATGGATTCATTTAGATATTGCTGGAACCTCATCAAATAAGAAAGAAGCTACAGGAGTTATGGTTAAAAGTTTTGTTGAGTTATTCGCATAAAAAAAAGGCTAAGCATCATTTTGCTTAGCCTTTTAGATTATAAATTTTCTTTTATTTTAGCCACCAGATTATTAAATGTTTCAGTGGAGATTTTACCATAGTTATTGTCTGTTTTTAGAACCATTCCATCATCTTTGTAACGGGGAATAAGATGTACATGGAAATGGAACACGCTTTGAAGCGGTTCATCGTTATTATTGACAATATTAAGTCCAATGGGGTTGAAGGCTTTTTGTAGAGCACGAGCTACTTTTGGAACTACAGAAAAAACGTGATTAATTGTTTCTTGATCTATGTCATAGATATTCTTGACGTGTTTCTTAGGGATAATTAATGTGTGACCTTTTGTGCCTTGAGTTATGTCTAAAAAAGCTCTTACATAGTCATCTTCATAAACGGTGTATGAAGGGATTTCCCCTTTGTCAATTTTACAAAAAATACATTCATTCGCCATAACTTATCTCTCCTTCAATGAGTTTTAATATACGAAATATATCTGGCATATCTTTAAGCATATAGTCTGGGTCTACCAACATTAAATGGGCACTACCTTTAAAGCTCCAAGCAACGCCTGCACTGTAAATACCAGCATTTTTACCAGCGAGAATGTCTCCTTGATTATCTCCAATCATAATAGCTTGTTTAACATTGTTTAGTGCTACTAAAACAGTATTCACAGCATCTTCATGGGGTTTTGGGTTAGGGACATCATCCCAGCCTATAAACAGATCAAAATAATCTGATAAGCCTGTCTCTGTATAACTAGGCCAAGCCGCGTCACGTGTCTTAGATGTTAGAATTGCTAATTGATATCCCTCTGCCTTAAGTTGTTTGACAGTTTGAATAACCTCAGGATATAATTCATGACCCCTTTCCTCATACTGACGATAAAAAGAGCGGTAGGTATCAATCATTTCTTGAATAATAAAGGGATCCTTTGTGTAATTTCTAAGAGTTTCATCGAGCGGAGGACCAATAAATTTTTTTATGGTCTCTAAGTCTAATGAAATATCTGGGAAATGTTTTTTAAAGGTTGCTTTAAAACTTTTTACAATGATATCGTTCGTATTAACTAATGTACCATCTAAATCATAGATGATGGTATTTATTTTTGCCATAAAAATCACCTAGTTGTATTGTAACATAAAAATATTTTTTTCATGATATAAATTGCTTTTTTAAGAAAAGATTGTAAAATAGAATACGTTAGGAGTGGTATTGTGTCAACGATTATAAATGAATTAAAATCACAAATTAAAGGTAAAGGTATCAAAATCGTTTTCCCAGAATCAAATGATGAAAGGATTTTACAAGCAGCTGAAAGATTAAGCCGCGAAGGATTACTTACCCCTGTTTTGATTAAGACTGAAGAAGGGATTGATTCTAAGTTTGACCTAAGCAAATGTGACATTATTGATCCAAATGACTATGATCAGTTTGATGACATGGTTGAGGCATTTGTTGAGAGACGTAAAGGAAAAAACACCAAAGAAGAAGCGTTAAAATTATTAAAAGTTGAAAACTATTTTGGAACCATGCTTGTTTATATGAATAAAGCAGCCGGATTAGTTAGTGGTGCAGCCCATTCAACGGGTGAAACAGTATTGCCTGCATTACAAATAATTAAGACCAAACCAGGCGTTTCAAGAACATTTGGATATTTCTTAATGGTCCGCGATGATGAGAAATATATCTTTGGAGATTGTGCTATTAATCCAAATCCGACATCTGAAAATCTGGCTGAATTTGCTGTAGAATCAGCAAAAGCAGCAGAGATGTTCGGTATTACACCAAGGGTTGCGTTATTATCATTTTCAACTAATGGTAGTGCTGATACAGAAGAAAGCCAAAAAGTTAAAAAGGCAGTTGAGTTAGCACAGAAGATGGATTCGGGTTATATGATAGATGGAGAGATGCAGTTTGATGCAGCATTCGTGCCTCGTGTTGGAGAGAAAAAATATCCTGATTCATCTGTGGCTGGACAAGCAAACACGTTTGTATTTCCAGATTTAAATAGTGGGAATATTGGGTATAAAATTGCACAACGTTTAGGTAATTTTGAAGCGATGGGACCAATATTGGCAGGATTAAATCAACCTGTAAATGATTTGAGCCGTGGATGTGATGCTGAAGACGCTTATAACACAGCGATTATTACCGCAGCGCAAACACTTAACAAATAAGTTTTAAAGCACCTTTAACTAGGTGCTTTTTTAATGAAACATGGGTGTTTTGCTTATTGAATAGGTGTGGTATAATAAAATATGGAAGCAAGGTGATTACATGAAAAAATGTACTGTGATTTATAATCCAGTGAGCGGTAAAAAACAATTTGAACAAGAACTGGATTATGTAAAGTCACAAATACAAAAACAGGGATATACGGTACTAATTGAAAAGACAACACGTCAGAAACATGCTATACAACTAGCCAAAGAATCATGTAAACGCAGAGATGATTTAATGGTTATTTCGGGTGGAGATGGGACATTCCACGAATGTTTAAACGGAATAGATCAGTGTGAGTATCACCCAAAAATAGGGTACATTCCAGCGGGAACAGCATGCGATGTTGCCAGTACACTACGCATACCAAAAGATGTGAAAAAAGCGCTAGATATTATTTTTAGAGGAAATAGCGTAAAAATGGATTATGCGAAAAGTAACAAAGGATCTTTCATTTATGTATCTGCAATCGGTACATATGTGGATATATCTTATGTGACAGACTCTAAATTAAAGAAATACCTAGGATACTTTGCGTATATCATTACAGGAATCAAAGAATTTTTTACAATTCCAATGATTAAGGCTAAAATCGAACATGATCATGGATTTTTAAGAGGGTATTTTTCATTAATACTCGTTGTTAATTCAAAACGTGTCGCAGGCTTTAACATCGTAAAAAAACCTATTTTAGATGATGGGAAATTGGATATTGTTTTATATCGCTATGTACCATTATTAAACAACTTGATATATTTTATATCATTTGTCATAGGACCTAAATTTTTACCAGGAGTGAAGCGGATTAGGACCTCAAAGGCAAAAATCTACACCGATCATCCTCATAAATGGAATATGGATGGAGAAGAAGCCAATTCAGGTAATTTAAGTTTAGAAGTTAAAAAACAACAAATTGAATTATTTGTTGATGAAAGCATACAAAATAGATATTTTAAGGAGCAATGATGATGGAATATCGCAAAATTTCAGTAGGAAACAACGAAAAAGAGGTATCATTATTAGGCTTTGGATGTATGAGGTTTCCCTTAAAAGATGGAGAAATCGATAAAGTTGAAGCGAAAAAAATGATGGACTATGCAGTTGAACACGGTGTTAACTATATTGATACCGCATACCCTTACCACGGCGGTAAGAGTGAATTGTTTGTGAAAGAAGTTATCAAAGATTATGATCGTGAATCGTTTTATCTAGCTGATAAGTTACCACTATGGGAATGTGAAACAGAAGAAGATGTTGATAAAATTTTCCACGAGCAATTAGAAAAATGTGGTGTGGAGTACTTTGATTTTTATTTAATTCATGCCGTAAATAAAGACCGTCTAGCAAAAGCAAAGAAACTTAATGTCATCAAACATTTAGAAAAATATCGTGAGGAAGGTAAAATTCGTAATATCGGATTTAGTTTTCATGATGATTTGAAAACATTTAGACAATGGGTAGATTTATATGATTGGGACTTTTGCCAAATACAATTAAATTATATGGATGTTCACCATCAACAAGGGATGACAGGGTATAAGCTACTCACAGAAAAAAATATCCCCGTTATTATTATGGAACCTGTTAAAGGTGGAAATCTCGTTAACTTTAATGATGAAATCAAACAAGAATTTGAAGCGCTTGATCCGAATAAATCAATTGTATCGTGGGCATTTCGATGGGTTGGAAGCTTACCAAATGTTAAAGTGATACTAAGCGGTATGTCTACAATGGATCATGTAAAAGACAATATTGATACCTTTTCTCCTTTTGAATCTCTTACAGATAATGAAGTGAGTGCAATAAGTGATATTCGTAAAAAAATATTGTCTTATTCAGAAGTCGATTGCACTTCCTGTAATTATTGTATGCCGTGTCCACATGGTGTCAATATACCAGGTAATTTCCGCATTTTTAATGGTCATGCAATGTATCATAACGATAAACATAGCTCATGGCAAATAGGAAATTTACAGGATAAAGATGCCTTTGCGGATGCATGCATTGAATGTAATGAATGTTTACCTAAGTGTCCACAAAACATCGAAATACCAACAGAATTAAGACGTTTTGAACGTTATGCAGAAGATAATGGACTTAAAAACTAAAACGATTAACGAGGTTGTGGTGGTTGAAGGCTATCACGACCTTGCGCGTATTAAGCATATTTTTCCTGACTGTGATGTTGTCATTACAAATGGGAGTGAGATTAGCCAAACAACGCTAGATGAACTCAAACAACTTAACGATGATCGCGGATTAATATTACTATTAGATCCAGACATGCAAGGAGAAAGAATTCGAAGAGTAATCAATGACTATGTTGGCGAAACACGCCATGCGTTTATTCCAAAAGTAAACTGTATCAGTAAAAATAAGAAAAAAGTAGGGATAGAGCATGCATCTGATGAAGACATCATCGAGGCTATGAATCATATTCGTAAAAGTCACAAACAAAAGCAGAAGACCATTACATTAAAGGATTTAACTCGACTTGGACTTATGGGGAGTAAAGATGCCAAGAGAAAGCGCCAAATGCTAGCAGAACACTTCCATATAGGCCCAGCTAATGCAAAGACATTTTGTAAAAAACTCAATATGTTTCATATTACATTAGAGGATATAACACAAGCTTTAGAGGTGAAATAATGAGCAAAATAGGACGAGCAAGTCGAATTTCGGATATCATAAAACAAAAATCTTTTTACATTAAGAAGAAGTATGGACAAAACTTCTTAGTAGATCAAAATATTTTGGAAAAGATTGTGGATGCGGCAAATATAACAGACGAAACATTAGTTGTTGAAGTAGGGCCAGGATTTGGTAGTTTAACTGAACACCTTATTGAACGGTCTAAACATGTATTAGCGTATGAAATAGATGAGGATCTCGTTGAGTTTTTAACAGATACCTTTGAAACGGATAACCTTACTGTGGTTCATGAAGACGTGTTAAACCGGGAAATTGACGACGATATTGAACAGTTAGATTCCACATTTGATCAGGTTGTTTTAGTGGCCAACTTACCTTATTACATCACAACCCCCGTTGTTATGAAAGTGCTTGAACAAACAACAAGGATTGAAAGGCTCATTGTTATGACGCAGCATGAAGTGGCTTTAAGAATGACATCAAATCCCAAAACAAAAGATTATAATTCTTTGTCGATAGCTATCCAATATCGAGCAGAAACTGAATATTTGTTTAAAGTCCCACGCACAGTCTTTATTCCCAAACCGAATGTAGATAGTGCTATTATATCCCTTAAAATGAAACAAGAAAGAGCGTTGCCAAAGAATCTCGAACCCTTTTTCTTTAGATTAATCAAAACGAGTTTTAAACAACGCCGAAAAACCTTATATAACAACTTAAAAGGGTTTGATGATATTAACAATGAAACCATTAAAGAAGCTATAGACGCATTAGAGTTATCACCGACAGTGCGTGCTGAAGCATTAGATGTCCATGATTTTATTGAGTTAACACATAAATTAATAAAAGATTAGTATACGAGGTGAGAACAATTAAAGAAAAAGCCTATGCAAAAGTTAATTTATATTTAGATGTTTTAGGTAAACTAGAAAACGGTTATCACAATTTAGAAATGGTAATAGCCCCTTTAGCATTGCACGATACACTTACATTTAAAAAACGTAAAGATGACTTAATAGAACTCACCACATCAAAAACTATTACAGGTAATATTAAAGATAATCTTGTCTACCGTATTGCGAAGTATTTACAAGAGCAATATCTTATAAAAGAAGGTGTCTCTATTGAGTTAGAAAAAAATATCCCGATAGGCGCAGGCCTTGGTGGCGGGAGTGCTGATGCTGCCGCAACATTGAGAGGGTTAAATAAGCTTTGGAAACTGAACCTCTCCCTAGATGAATTAGCACAATTAGGTAAATCATTTGGTGCGGATATTCCTTATTGCATATATAATAAAATTTGTATCGCAAGAGGTGTTGGTGATGAACTCGTATTTTTAAATAATAAACTCAATTATAAGATATTGCTTATCTATCCTAATATACACATGAGCACAAAAGAGGTTTATGCTAACGTAAAGATAGAGGAATTGCCAACGAAGAAGATGACCCGAATGACTGAAGCAGTATACAATAGAAATTTTGATCTATTAACGCAAGAACTGTACAATGCACTAGAAATTTCTGCGTTTGATTTAGTCCCTAAACTAAAGGATTTAAAGACACAAATTGAGAAGTGGAAAGTTGAAGGTGTGTTAATGAGTGGATCAGGATCAACGATTTACATTTTGACAAAAGATTATCACAAACTAACAGATATTGAGAAAGTATATAGAGATAAATATCAGACAATTATAACTAAAATCAAATAGCGGCGCGCTATACCGCTAAAAATAAATTGCAACGCCTTATGACATGTGATATAATTATACTAGGATGTAGACAAAAGACAAGTGTGAGGTGGAGAAATGGAAATTACAGATGTTAGAGTCAAAAAGTTCAACGGACAAAGTCGTTTAAAAGCGATTGCGGCCATAACATTTGATGATTGTTTTGTAGTTCATGAATTACGCATAATCGATGGGAAAGCTGGCCTTTTTGTAGCAATGCCAAGCCGAAAAATGCCGAACGGAGAGTTCAAGGATGTCGCGCATCCTATCAACCAGGAAACGCGCAATCGAATCGAAGCTGTTGTAATTGATGCCTATAATCAAATTGATGATGAAGAAGCGTAATTGAAACAAGAATTAAATGTAACTTTTTTTAAAGTTACATTTTATTTTTGGCTGATTTTTTGTTATAGTAAAAATGGAATAAATATAATGGAGGTTCTTGAATGGCAACGATTGATGGCCACAAAGTAAAATTATTTAGTTTAAGTGCTAATCGTGAATTAGCAGAAGAAATTTCTAAAAAGACTCATATCCCTCTTAGTAAGATACAATTAGACCGTTTTGCTGACGGAGAAATTGGCGTAAACTTAGAGGAAACAGTAAGAGGGCACCATGTCTTCTTAGTGCAACCTACACACTATCCAGTTAACGAAAACATTATGGAGTTACTGATTACCATTGATGCGATGAAGCGTGCAAGTGCCAAGAATATTAACGTTATCACACCTTATTATGGATACTCACGTCAAGATAGAAAATCAAAATCGCGTCAACCCATCTCAGCAAAACTTGTTGCTAACTTATTAGAAACGGCTGGGGCAACACGTGTTCTGGCAATGGATTTACACGCAGGACAAATTCAGGGATTCTTTGATATCCCCATTGATAACTTTAGAGCAATGCCAATTATCGTCGATTATTTCTTGAAAAAAGAGTTCAAGGATGACATTGTAATTGTCGCACCAGATCATGGAGGCGCAGTACGTGCGCGAAAAATGGCCGATATTATGAATACCGGTGTCGCAATCATTGATAAAAGACGTCCAGCACCAAATGTCAGTGAAGTTATGGGTGTTGTTGGAGACGTTAAAGATAAGGTTGCAATTATTATCGATGACATTATTGATACCGCAGGGACGATTTCAGGTGCCGCAGATGCAATTCTTGAGTTAGGCGCAAAAGAAGTTTATGCTGCTTGCACACACCCATTATTAAGTGGACCAGCAATTGAACGTATTCAAAACTCTGGTTTGAAAGAAGTTGTATGTACAAACACAATTAAATTAGAACCTCATAAAAAAGTGGATAAAATTGTACAATTATCGGTAGGAGATATGTTTGCACAAGGAGTATTAAATATTATTCATAATAAACCATTAAGTAGTTTATTCGAGTATGAAAAATATATTACAGTCGATGAAGAATAGTAGACATTGTTCTACTATTTTTTTTTGAGTATGGTATAATAAACAGGAGGTGAGGAATGTGGACTATATAATACTAGGATTATTGATAATTACCATTATTTTATTAGCACTCGCTATTTTAATGATAACGAAAAACACACAACAAGATGTGACGAGTACAATTAAAGATCAAAACAACATATTATTAAATAAGATTATTCGTGAGAACGGTGAGATAAAGGTCGAACTCGCTAATTCGATTGGCAAGAGTTCTAAAGAAAATATCAAAGACTTAAATACATTTAAAGAAGGGCTAACGGAAGACATTACCAAACGCTTTAACCGTCTAAATGATCAAATAGAAAATAAGATGGATAACATTAATAAAAAAGTGGAAATACGGTTAAGTGAAGGGTTTGAAAAAACCAACAAAACATTTACCAATATCGTAGAGCGTCTAAGTAAAATAGATGAAGCGCAAAAAAATATTGATAAACTTTCTACTGAAGTGGTTTCTTTACAAAATATCCTAACAGATAAAAAAACACGGGGAACGTTTGGTGAGGTACAGTTGAATCATATTTTAGAATCAATCTTTGGTGAAAAGAATACAAAAGTATTTGATACGCAAGTCACATTATCTAATGGAAAAAAAGTGGATGCGTTAATCCATTTACCAGAACAAATGGGGAATTTAGCGATTGATTCTAAGTTTCCACTTGAAAATTATCAACGTATGGTAGATAAAGATGCTAGTAATCGAGCTAAAGAATTGGCTACAAGGGGCTTTAAAAAAGATGTTAAGAAACATATTGATGATATAGCTACAAAATATATTATCCCAACAGAAACAAGTGAACAAGCGATTTTGTTCGTTCCCGCTGAAGCAATCTTTGCTGAAATTAATGCCTATCACCAAGATTTAGTCGACTATGCCCAACGTAAACGTGTATGGATTGCGTCTCCAACAACCTTGATGAGTTTGCTTACGACCGTTCAAATGATGTTGAGAAACGCTGAACGGGATAAACACGCTAAAGTTATCCAAGAAGAGTTGATTAAATTAGGCGATGAGTTTAAACGCTACCAAGAGCGATGGGATAAACTATCGAGAACAATTGATACCGTAAACAAAGATGTGAAAAATATTCATATCACATCGAATAAAATTGGTAAGAAATTTAGTGCCATATCCAATGTCAATATAGAGACCAATCAAAAAATAGATAGTGACAATGATTGACAAATATAAAAAGTTTGTTAGTATTAAACTATAAACGTTGATCGGAGAAGTATATTATACAAGCGTGTTGAGCGAGTCTAGGATGGTGCAAGCTAGATCATAGCGTATAATAGAATAACACCGTGAGTGATAGAAGAAATAAGTAGACCTATCCGTACCTCTGCGTTAAAGAGTGTGAGTGCTTATAGTAGAATTAAGGTGGTACCGCGGAAATTATTTCGTCCTTAGACAGTTGTTTAAGGACGTTTTTATATGAAAAGGAGGAAACACAATGATATACACTGTACGTCAATTATTTAAACAATATCAATCGTTAGAAAACAAAGAAATAGAACTCTATGGGTGGGTACGAAATAATCGTGCACAAAAAGAGTTTGGATTTTTAAACGTAAATGATGGGACGTTTTTTGTCACTATTCAAGTCGTTTATGAAAATGCCTTTTTAGATAACTTTAAAGAGGTTCAAAAATATCGTGTGGGAAGCGCAATACGTGCAAAAGGAATCATTGTGCTGACACCAAACCGTAAACAACCGTTTGAAATTAAGGCAAGAGATGTTGAATTATTAGGTGATTCACAAGAAGATTATCCAATACAACCCAAACGCCATACACGAGAGTTCTTACGAGAGAATGCACATTTAAGACCAAGAACAAACCTGTTTACTGCAGTCTTTAGAGTCCGGAGTTTACTATCACATGCTGTCCATTCGTTTTATCAAGAACGTGATTTTATTTATCTCGCTGCACCTATTATTACTGCGAGTGATGCCGAAGGTGCCGGAGAAACCTTTACAGTCACAACGTTTGATTTAAATAACTCACCAAAAGCCACTGATGGCCTAGTTGATCATGGCCAAGACTTCTTCCAAAAGAAGACTAATCTTACAGTATCAGGCCAATTAGAGGCAGAAGCCTTTGCCTTAGCTTTCCGTAATGTATATACGTTTGGACCAACCTTTAGAGCTGAAAAATCCAACACAACAACACACGCTAGTGAATTTTGGATGATTGAACCTGAGATTGCCTTTGCGGATTTAGAAGATGATATGTTACTTGCAGAGGAGTTTGTTAAATACATCATCCAATATGTATTAGATAAAGCACCCGAAGAAATGGCATTTTTTGATAAATTCGTTCAAAAAGGCTTATTAAAGAAACTTGATAAGCTATTAAATTCAACGTTTGATCGTGTAACCCATAAAGAGGCAATTGATATCCTTAAAAAAGCAAAGGTATCATTCGAAAATCAATCAGAATATGGCGCAGATTTGGCTACTGAACACGAGAAGTATCTCGTTAAACACTTCGATGGACCAGTCTTTGTCACTGATTGGCCTAAAGATATCAAAGCTTTCTATATGAGAATGAATGATGATAATGAAACAGTTGCCGCAATGGATTTACTCGTGCCAGGCGCTGGAGAGCTTATTGGCGGAAGCCAACGTGAAGAAAGGCTAGACAAGTTAGAATCGCGTATGGATGAACTCAATATCCCCAAAGAAGAACTTGAATGGTATTTAGATCTTCGCCGTTATGGTGGATGTAAACACGCTGGCTTTGGGCTAGGGTTTGACCGTATGCTCATGTATATGACAGGTGTTGAAAATATTAGAGATGTGATTCCATTTCCACGTACACCACGGAATTGTGAATTTTAAGAATATGTTAAACCCCCTCAATCACTATAACGTGGTTGAGGGGGTTTTTGATCAAAAATGTAAGCGCTATAATTATTTTAATTTTTTCATTGATTTTTACCTTTTAGGTAGCTATAATCGAGATTGTGAGTAAAGACTTTTTTGAGGTGATCGAATATGAAAAAAGAAAGTGTTACACGAGAAACATATGTTGTGTTGAGTATATTTATACTTGTATTTGTCGTATTTTCTTTGGAGATGGGGGTTGCTAATTTTTTAAGCACGTTAATTCAAACAGGGTACTACCTACTTATCAATGTAGCTTTTTGGATTATGGGAGTTGCTGTATTAACTGGTGCAATGGCTGGCGTGTTTAGTGAATTTGGCATTATCGCCTTGTTTAATAAACTGTTAAGACCTATTGTTCGGTTTATTTATCGTTTACCTGGGGTTGCTGGGATAGGGGCATTAAGTGCGTATCTTTCAGACAATCCAGCAGTTATAAGTCTTTATAAAGAACGCGAGTTTAGAAAACAATTTAAAGACTATCAAATTCCTGTTTTATGTAACTTAGGGACCAGTTTTGGTATGGGTCTTGTTATTGCGATAACCTTCATGTCTTTGGGACAAAAATACGAAGGGAATTTCTTCTTAGCAACTGGTGTTGGTGTGATAGCAGCAATTATCGGAAGTATTGTCAGTGTTCGGTTATTAGCCTATTATGCGATGAAACATTATCATATACATAAAGATGACGACCCCATTAAAAAAGCAACAGGTGATGGATTGTTACGGGAAGTTAGAGAAGGGAATGCTGTTAATCGCTTATTAGAAAGTGCGCTTGATGGAGGTAAAAATGGTGTTGATATAGGTATTCAAATCATTCCAGGGATACTGATTATATCAACATTGATTATTATCATCACAAATCAATCACCAGTTTCAGGATATACTGGCGCAGCACTTGAGGGCGTTGGGTATTTACCAGCAATAGGGAAACACTTAATGTTTATTTTTAGACCATTATTTGGCTTTGATTCACCGGAAGCAATTGCCTTCCCATTAACCTCATTAGGAAGTGCAGGAGCCGCCATTGGATTTGTAGATGAATTCTTTATTCAAGGCTATATTGATGTGAAGGATATCGCGGTCTTCACCGCAATTGGGACAACATGGAGTGGCTATCTATCAACTCATGTAGGGATGATGGACGCGTTAAATTCAAGGGCTTTAACCACTAAAGCTATTTTATCTCATACAATAGGAGGACTTGTTAGTGGGATAGTGGCCAATTACTTATTTATTCTTGTTTCATTATTTTAAGCAATTAAAAACGCCTACTGATGAAAGTAGGCGTTTTCTTATGGAGAAATTATTTTGATGTTTCAGGATCTTTTTTAACAGCTTCTGATAATGTTGATGCGAGACCAACCATACCCTGTAGTTCTGATGGGATAACAAGTTTAGTTGCTTGTCCATTGGCAACATCAACCATAGCTTTGTAAGCTTCTAAGCGTAAGAATGCTTCATCAGCACCAGCTTTTTTAATCATCTCAATACCTTTTGCTGTTGCGGTTTGTACTTCAATGATTGCTTTTGCTTTCCCGGCAGCTTCACGGATTTGTTTTTCTTTTTCTGCGTCTGCACGTAAGATTTGTGCTTCCTTTTCACCTTCAGCAGTTAATATCGCAGAGCGTTTATTCCCTTCAGCTATTAAGATTGCTTGACGACGTTCACGCTCAGCACGCATTTGTTTTTCCATTGCCTCACGAATGTCTTTAGGCGGAATGATGTTTTTAACTTCGACACGGTTAATTTTAATTCCCCATGGGTCAGTTGCTTCATCTAAGATAACGCGCATCTTTTCGTTAATTAAGTCACGAGACGTTAAAGATTCATCTAACTCAAGTTCACCAATGATGTTACGTAGTGTTGTAGCCGTTAAGTTTTCAATGGCTTTTAATGGAAAATCAACACCGTATGTGAATAATTTAGCGTCTGTAACCATATAGAATACAACCGTATCAATTTGCATCGTAACGTTATCTTTGGTGATAACAGGTTGTGGTGGAAAATCAACAACTTGTTCTTTTAATGATACTTTTTGTTTTACCCGATCGATAAACGGCACAATAAAGTGTAGTCCAACATCTAGAGATACGTGGTACCCACCTAAGCGTTCTACAACATAACGATTTGATTGCTGTACAATCACAAAGGCTTGTGAAATTAATACTAAAGCTAAGACAATGATAATAACTAAAATAATTAATGTAGTAGGCATTATATGTTTCCTCCTTTTTTTGTTTTATCCGTTAAAATGGATAATCAACACCTTCAAACTTTACATATGTATGTGAAATTCTGTCGCGTAAGGTTCGCTTTCGTTGCCCAAAAACAATTGTGGCAATATCGATGCCGATGCCTAACACGAACAATGTAAGTAACCAGAAAAACATTTTGTATATGACTTCTCTAATCAGTAATGTCCACCAATTGATCCGTCCTCCAAGCTCTATTTTTAGTAAACGACGTCCATATGTACGCCCCTTTAGCAAGACACTATACGCATAATATAAGGCCGTGAACGCAAAGAAATGAAATGCGAATGAGCGAATGATGTAAAAAATGAGTGCTTCACGATGTTCAACGGTATTATCAATTAAAGTATTATAATCATCTTCAACTAAATCCAAATACTCATTTTGTGTGATTTCACCATTATCAAGTTGCTCTTGGTAGGGTTTTATAGCTTCATAATATTGATCATTATACGCATTATATTCTTCCATTAATGCATCATAGTCCTCGGTTTTTAACATATCCCCAATAAAGGTTGTATAGGCAATTGATACGATTAGAACGATAGGAAGGGCATCAAAAATAAACGATGTGGCACGACGAAATAAACCAACTTTCATTAAATCTTATCGACAATCAATTTAACGCCTTCTATTGCAAGGACTTGCACTTTGTCATTAACTTGAATGTCTTCATCTCCTGATGTAACAGCAAGCCAAAACTTACCGTCAATTTTAACTTCACCGCGATCTCCTGCTTTAATTTCCTTTGTACATACTGCCACTTTTCCAACTAGCCTGTCTGAGTTGGTACTGATGACATTGGTTTTAAAATAGTTTTTGGCAATTGGTCGTAAACTTATCAATAAGACAACCGATATAACGACAAAAACAATAATCTGTGCGACGGGTTGTAACCCAACAAGTGATAGAATAAATGCGATTAATGCCCCAACACTAAACCAAATACTACTTAAATCCATTGTATTCATTTCAATAAGGGCAGCAACTATAATAACCACAAACCATAAAATTATCATTAACTCCATATCCATGATTAAGACACCTCCGGTTTATTTAAATCTATGACTAATAAGGATTGGCTTTTATCCCAAAAGGCTTTAAACTTAAAGGAATGGCCATTTTCAAGATCAATCTTTGCTACATCAGCTAGTTCACCGATAAATTTTTTATTACAAACACGAGCATAACTCGGTTTCACTGTTATTTTATGTCTTTTTTCTTCAGGAATAGCCCCAATATCAAACTCTTCTTTTGAGACAGGTTTAATTGCAACTTTTTTGCTATCTTCATCAAGACCGAGTAAAACATTATAGGCATGTTCAAAATGTGAGCTTGCCGCTTTATTTAATGTTATATTTGATTCGTAAATCGTCGCAATACCATCTTTAGGTTTCTTAGAAGCCCAAACAAATGACATAAAAACACCTCCATCTATATATTTTTATAAGATATACACATATTATACTCCTAGTTCCCTAAAACTTCAAGAAAATTATTTTTAATTATTTTTTATTTATCATTAAGTATAGTATACTAAACACCGTACTAATTGAGGTGATAGATATGAAACCACATACACCATTTGAAAGAGACCTTATCACAACCTATAAAAAAGACTTATGGGGCCCTTTTCTCAAAGGGATAAAAAAATATAGTTTAGTCAGTAATGGCGATAAAATTGGCGTGACGATATCGGGAGGAAAAGACAGTTTAATTATGGCTAAACTTTTCCAAGAACTAAAACGACATCCTGAACTCGATTTTGAACTGGTTTTTATTACGATGAATCCAGGATTCAATGACATTAATTTAGAATTATTAAAAGAAAATGCCGAAAAATTAGATATACCAATAAATATTAGAGAATCTCATACATTTGATATTTTAAGAAAACATGCGAAGGGAAAACCATGCTATCTGTGCGCTCGCATGAGACGGGGATTTTTATATAATTTTGCGAAAGAACTGGGCTGTAATAAATTAGCTTTAGGGCATCATTTCGATGATGTTATTGAGACAACGCTGATGAACATCTTTTATGCAGGTAGTTTTAAAACAATGTTGCCTAAAGTAAAAAGTGAAAATTTTGAAGACATTGAGTTAATTCGTCCTCTTTATTTAGTTCATGAAAAAGATATTGTTCGTATTATGAAGGCAAATAATATTGAAACAATGGGCTGTGGATGTGAACTAGCTACATGTGATATTACAAGTAAACGAGCAACAACAAAAAAACTTATTAAAGAACTTAAAAAGCAATTTAGTGATATAGATAAAAACATTTTCCGAGCGGCGGAAAATGTTAATCTTGATAGTATTGTTCGATGGAAACAAGATGGAGATGTTCACAGCTATTATGATGATTGGGAAGACTAAATTATTTACCTAAACAAAAATTACTAAAAAGTTCATCTAATAATGCTGTTGAGGATGTTTCTCCAATTATTTCACCTAAAATATTCCAAGCGTCTTTAAGATCTATTTCAATCATATCTACAGCCATGCCGTCTTCGATTGATTGAGACGCATCTTGAAGCGCTTTTTTTGCGGACTTAATCAATGCAATATGACGTGCGTTTGATACCACTTGAGAATAGTCTTGTTTAATCGCGCCGTGAACAAACATATCCTTGATGGTATTTTCAAGGTCTTCAAGACCTTGTTTGTTTAAGGCGCTCATTTCGACAGTTTGCTCAAATTCATGATGCAGTGCTTTATCTAAATCAACTTTATTTATAATGATAATGCGTTTCTTGTTGTCAGTTAAAGCGAGTAATTGCTTGTCATCTTCTGTTAGGGGCTGATTATTGTCTAAAACAAATAAAATCAGTTGTGCTTTTTGAATGACTTCTTTGGCTTTTTGAATACCGATACTTTCAATACGATCACTTGATTCACGAATGCCAGCCGTATCAATTAAGTTAAGCATAATGCCCCCAATATTTAAGGTCCCTTCAACAATGTCACGTGTTGTCCCTTGAATCTCTGTTACAATTGCTTTTTCTTCACGTAGTAAGGCATTTAAAATACTCGATTTACCAACATTGGGCCTTCCTATAATCGCTGTATCGATACCTTCACGAATTATTTTACCAACTTCTGCACGATCTAAAATATCTGTAAAGCGTTTAATGAGTGTATTAACACGCGGTTTGATTTCTTCTTGCGTCAATTGTTCAACCTCATCATATTCGGGATAATCTATATTAACTTCAATTTGAGCAATAATGTGAAGTAAGTCTTTACGTAATGATTGGACTAAGTTATAGACAACACCATCTAATCCTTTATTCGCCAATGTAAGTGACATATTTGAGTTTGCATGAATGACGTCCATGACCGCTTCAGCCTGGGTTAAATCGATTCTACCATGTAAAAATGCACGCATTGTAAACTCACCGGGTGTGGCAGGCCGGGCACCTTTTTTCAACATTAGTTCAAGGACTTTTGAAGCAACAAACATACCACCGTGACAGTTAATCTCAACAACATCTTCTGTGGTGAAAGATTTAGGTCCTCTAAAAACGGAGACCATTACTTCATCAAGGGTTTGATCATTATCAACAAGATGGCCATAATGGATGGTACGGCTTTTTACACAGGTTAAGTCTGCGCCTTTAAAGACCTTGTTTACGATAGATATGGCATTATCACCACTTAATCTGACAATGCTTATAGCACTTTCGCCAATCGCAGTAGATATCGCAGCTATTGTTTCATTATTCATAAAAATCACCATATTTATTATATCATAATTTAGCATTTTAGTGTATAATACGATTGGGTGATTTTATGAGAACGAAACGAGATTTTAAATACTATGTTAGAATGTACATGATTGCACTAGTAGTTTACTTGGGATATGTTGGATTTTTATCATTCCAAGCTGGGGCTATTGATTGGACACTAATGTTAGGCGCAGCATATATCCCTGTTGTATTTATCCTATTTATGTATGTGTTTGATCGACTGTTTGATAAGATTTTTCCACCAAAGGAAAAGAAGCAAGCTGATGCCTTTAAAGCATTTGCGAAACGATGCACAGATGCTGTAGATGAAGAACTTGATTTATCATTAGAAGATTTTCGTCGTTTACGTGAAAATGAAAAATTCCAAAAAGCGTTACACCATGCGTATCATATTGTCGAATATGGTGAAACGGAAGAAATAAACTTTGTTTTTTTAGACAAGAAATTCAGAAAAGATACAAACGAAGCAAAGGCTATGGATATCATTATTGGTGAAGTTAAAAAAATGATGTAATTTCTTCAAAAGACTATTAAATATAGTCTTTTTGTTTTATAATGGAGATTAGGAAAAGGAGTGGTAGATATGGCATATAAAGCACTATATCGTACCTATCGTCCTGCAGATTTTAGTGAAATCGCTGGGCAAGAACATATCACAAGAACATTTAAAAACGCATTAAAAAATAATAAACTCGCTCACGCGTATCTTTTTAGTGGACCTAGAGGAACGGGGAAAACCTCAATTGCTAAAATTATTGCTAAGGCAGTAAATTGTGAACATGCTCCAGTTGAAAATCCATGTAATGACTGTGAAATATGTAACGGTATTGACAATAACACAATTAACGATGTTATTGAGATCGATGCGGCCAGTAATAATGGTGTCGATGAAATCCGTGAAATTCGTGATAAAGTAAAATACCTTCCGGGTGTAGGGCGTTATAAAGTCTATATCATCGATGAGGTACATATGCTTAGTACAGGAGCCTTTAATGCACTATTAAAGACGTTAGAGGAACCCCCAAAACATGTTATCTTCATTTTAGCCACAACAGAACCACATAAAATACCTGCGACAATTCATTCACGTTGTCAACGGTTCGATTTTAGAGGTGTCAGTGTCCCTGAAATGATTGAGCGCTTAAATACCATCATTGAAGAAGAAGATGTTGATATTAGTAAACAAGCAATTAAAGTTATCGCAGAAAGTGCTGAAGGTGGTATGAGAGATGCCATTAGTTTACTTGATCAGGTAGTGTCCTATGCTGATCATAAAGTAACGATTGAAGATGTCCACACCATTAGAGGAACTGTATCTAATGAACGACTTTTAGATATTGCGTTAGCTATATATGAGAACGATAGTGTTAAGGCAATTAAAATATTGGATGCACTCATTGACAACGGGAAGGAATCAAAACGTTTAGTAGACAATATGATTATGTTTTACCGCGATATGTTGATCTTTAAAAACACACAAGTAGATCAAGAGAGCCAACTTATCTTCAGTAATGAGACATTCGTTGATTTAACCAAGGCATTAAGTAATAATTTAATTTTTTATTATATTGAAGTTCTTAATAAAACCCAGAATGATATGAAGTGGTCGAACAATGCGCGGTTATATATGGAACTTGCACTCATAAAAATGGTTGATAAGATTGAAAAACAAGAAATTCATTTTCAGGATGAACTAGATGCATTATCATTACAAATCAATGATTTAAAAGATCGACTCAACATACAACAGGTTCAGAGTGTCGTTTCTGAAACTAAGACACAAGACACTGAAGAAGGTGACTCTGTCTCACTAGAGTCTGTTATTGAGTCTCAAGAGGATGAAGATTCAGTTGAATCTAGAACTGAAACAACCGCAACAGATGTAGATACTAAAGACAATCAATCTCAAGACACATTATTTAATGAAAGTGATAAAGAAATAGAGAAATCGTTACCATCATTATTTAATGAGACATCTAAAGATACAAATAACAAACAAGACACAAGAGCGCAAGAGATATCTCAAGATACTGTAGAAGATGATAATGAGGAAACTAACTCAGAGCCATATCAAACTTATGATATCCGTTATGTTGAACAAGTGCTTAACAATGGAAACCGCGAAGAGAAAATTGCCATGAACAAACGGTGGTTTGATATTGAACGAACGGCAACCCCTGAAACAATGTCACTAGCGAAATGGATTACAGACGGCCGTATTGTAGCGACAAATGGTAAATTATTGATTATAGAGTATGCCAACGCATCACTGTGTAATCGGATGATGAAACCCGACATTAAAGAAAAAATAAGTGACATGTTATCAGATTATTTTAGTAAAGACTTAGATTACCTTGCGTTACCTAAAAAGGTATGGGAAGAAAAGAGTCAAGAATTTATTAAAAAGTGGAAACAAAACCCTGATGACTATATTAAGCTATCACCCATAGAACATCCTAAGCTAAAGGAAATGCCAACAAGAAAACAACCTCAAAACGTGATGATGCATGAGGGTGTTAAAGAGGCGAGTGAGTTGTATGGTAAAGATAAAGTTAAAGTAAAGAGAGGAGATTAATACAATGAATCCAGGAATGATTAAAAAATTACAAAAGATGCAAAAAGATATGGTTAAAGCACAAAAAGAGTTAGAGGCATCAACATTTTACGGGTCTGCCGGTGGGAAAATGGTAACTGTTGAATTTACAGGTGACAAACAAATGCGCAACATTACGATTGAACCTGATGCTATTGAAGATGCAGAAGACTTAGACTTATTACAAGATACCATTATTGCCGCAGTGAATGATTGTATGAAAAAAATTGATGATGAGACAGAAAGTGTTATGTCTGAATTTACCGGTGGTGGACTCCCAGGAATGTTTTAGGGAATAATCATGAAGTACCCAAAAGCGATTGATTTATTAATAGAAAACTTACGGAAATATCCTGGTATAGGAAAAAAAACGGCTGAACGCTATGCCCTTCATACCGTTAATCAATTAACCAATGAGGATATAGATAATATCGTTACGGCATACCTTGCTATTAAAGAAGAAATAATTCATTGCTCAGTTTGTGGGAATATCACCGATGTCGATCCTTGCCCAATTTGCACGGATGAGAGCCGGAATCGTACTCAAATTATTGTTGTTGAAGAAGCAAAAGATATTATTGCTATGGAAAAAGCCAATCAATATGAGGGGCTATACCATGTTTTAAATGGTGTCATTTCTCCAAGTGAAGGAGTAGGCCCAGAAGATATCAATTTAAAAGAATTACTTAATCGATGTAAAGATGGTACCGTGAAAGAGTTGATTATCGCAACCAATCTCGATAATGAAGGAGAGACTACGGCACGCTATATTTCGCGGCTATTAGATGATACAGATTTACTAGTAACGCGCATTGCACATGGTATACCTGCAGGGGGAAATATTGAGTATGCCGATGAGATTACCATCATGAAAGCTATCGAAGGAAGAAGAAAATTATAAAAAAATAACAAAATTCATAAGATATACACATTCTTTTTGTTATAATGGATTTATAGAGAAAAAGAAGAGGTGGATAGAATTGAACTTATTAATTGAAGTTCCAAGTTTTTTACAACCGATTTTAGATTCGCTAAATATTGAGGGATATATTACTCAAGGGTATGATTTTGTTATGGCGCTTAGTGCAATTGAACAGCTTGTAGGTGCACTAGCACTCGTAATCATCGTTATTTTAGGAACCTTTGAATTAATTAAAAAATTATCAAAGCTTATTATCGTTGTAGCTGTACTGTTTGGATTATGGGTTATGTATAACCAAGGTTTTCTAGATTCAATAATAGGATAAAAGAAAAGAGACAATCGACATTTGTCTCTTTTTCATTTTTATAAAGCCCAAACAAAAATTAACCAAACTTTCATATTAATTTATTTTCGAAAATACTGTTTTAAATCAACTGATTTTGTTGTATAATGTAATGTTAAAATGAAAATAATTTTAGGAGAGATAAAATGGAGATTACACTCAAGGAAATTACGAAAATATTTCAGGCAAAGGATAAGTCAGAAACCGTCGCCGTTAACAAACTTGATATCACTATTCCATCAGGAAAATTAATCGGGTTATTAGGGCCAAGTGGTTGTGGTAAATCAACCACACTTTATATGATTGCAGGGTTATTAACACCGAATGAAGGCCGTATTTATTTTGGTGATGAAGATGTAACGGAAATGGCTCCAGAAGACCGTGGTATTGGACTTGTTTTCCAAAACTATGCGCTTTATCCGCATATGACAGTACGCCAAAATATTATGTTTCCGTTAGAGAATATAAAAGTACCTAAGGAAGAAGCGTTACAACGTGCACAAGAAATGGCTGATCTAGTTGGTATTGGTGAACTTATGGACCGCAAACCTAAACAGCTATCAGGTGGACAACAACAACGTGTTGCGATTGCGCGAGCACTTGTTAAAAAACCACGTGTTTTACTATTAGATGAACCATTAAGTAACTTAGATGCACGCTTACGTCTAGCAACTCGTGAAGAAATTAAACGTATTCAAAGAGAAACAGGGATTACAACCATTTTTGTTACCCATGATCAAGAAGAGGCAATGAGTATCAGTGATGAGATTGTATTAATGGATTTTGGTGTCAAACAACAAGTCGGGGAACCGCAAGATGTTTATGATGATCCATACAACTTATTTGCTGCAAAATTCTTAGGAACACCTCCAATTAACATTATGCCAGGACAAATCAAAAACAATCAAGTTTTTGTAAAAGGAGCTAAAATTGGTGGAAAGGTGGCTAAAAACCAAGACGTTGTTGTTGGTATTCGTCCTGAAGGATTTAATATTGATCCAAAAGGCGCACTTGAGTTAGAAGTATATATGGTAGAAACAATAGGTAGAGATACAACACTAATTATCAAGAACTTTGAAGATGAAGACAAATCTTATCGTGTGATTGTTGATGCAAGACATCGAATTAAACCTGGCGATAAAGTTAAGTTTAATATCGATGAAGAAAAGATGTTCGTTTTTAATAGAAACACCGGGGAACGACTATAATGCTCGAAAAACAGAGTAATTTAAAAGCCTTATTCTACCTTGCACCAGCAATGGTGTTGCTCAGTGTATTTACCTTTTATCCTTTATTTAATGCATTCTTTCTAGCATTCTTAAAAGATTATGAGTTTTTATTAAGAAGTGCTAGAGGATATACCCTATTTGGAAACTTTAAGAACGTTATTACAGATCCTGATTTTGTGATTGCAATGAAAAATACCAGTGTTATCACATTTGTCAGTGTGCCAATTAGTGTTATGGTGGCACTCTTAATCAGTGTTGCGTTAAACTCTGTTAAAAAGTTACAGGGGGCATTTCAAACGATATTCTTCTTACCATATGTAACCAATGCGATTGCGATTGGGATGGCATTTGCATTCATTTTCCATGCGGATTATGGATTATTAAACACTATTCTTGGATGGTTTGGCATCAACCCTATTAACTGGGTTGGACTAAATGCATCATGGAATAACGCAATGTTTGCCTTATTAGTTTATACAGTATGGGGTGGACTAGCTTTTAAAATAATGGTATTCCTTAGTGGACTACAAAGTATTGATAAACAATATTATGATGCAGCACGAGTAGATGCAACACCACGTCGACGTGTCTTAACGAAAATTACCATTCCACTATTATCACCAATGATTTTCTATATTACCGTAACGTCATTTATTGGCGCATTCAAAGCATATCGCACTATTGTTGGTATGTTTGGTGAAACTTTACGGCCACCAGGAACGTTATCAAAGGATTCGTTGATTACAATTGTTGGACTAGTGTATGATGCCTTAGCGCATGCGGATGCGACAGGTAAAATGAGTGAAGCTGCGGCAGCGTCAATCATCTTATTTAGCATCACGATGATCTTCACATTAGTTCAGATGCAAATTAGTAAACGACGGGTACACTTCTAGGAGGCGCTTAATATGGAAAATAATACAATGAATAGAACACGTATCCGTACAATTATCTTTAAAGTCTTTGTTTACACCTTTTTAGTTGGATTTGCCATCTTTGTTTTAATTCCATTTTATTGGATGGTATTAACCTCATTTAAGAGTTTTGAACAAGTAAGAACAGAAGTTCCGCCAAGTTTATTTATTGGATTTAAAGAATTACGGATAATTGAAAACTATACTTCAGCTTGGTTGGCTGCCCCGTATTGGGAATATATGTTAAGAACTGTTGCGGTTGCAGCTATTTCAACGATTGGAACAATTTTTACAACCATTTTTGCCGCATTTGCATTTGCGAGATTAAACTTTAAGGGACGTGACATTTTGTTTCTTGCGTTAATCTCTACGATGATGATTCCAGGTGAAATGTTTGTTATTACCAATTATATTACGGTATCAAATTTAGGATGGTATCAATCTGTTGGGCAAACTCAACTCGAAGCAATGCTAGCCTTAACAATGCCGTTTATGACAAGTGTATTTTACTTGTTCTTCTTAAGACAAGCGTTTAAACAAATTCCAGATGAGTTATATTTAGCTGCGAAGGTAGACGGAACAAGTGATTGGAAATACCTATGGAAAATTATGGTGCCAATCGCATCACCAACAATCATTACGATTATTATTTTAAATGCCATGGGGACATGGAGTGCCTATATCTGGCCAAAATTAGTTGCTGGACCGTATCCGTTAGTAACCAATGGACTCCGAGAAGCTTATCAAGATTTCTTTGGTATAGTTAACTACAGTCAACAAATGGCAGCAGCTCTTATCGTAACATTACCACTCTTAATCGTATTCTTATTCCTTAAGAAATACATTATGCGTGGTGTTTCACGAAGTGGAATCAAAGGATAAAAATATATAAAAATTATAGGAGGAGAATAATGAAGAAAGTTTTATCTTTACTACTTATTACTGTCTTCGCATTAGGACTCACAGGGTGTGTTCAAATCGAAGATGACCCTTATCAAGTAGATTGTGCCGAGTATCCAAACCACGTTAGTTGTTTGGACGAAGGTGGCGGTGCAATTGAAGGTGCGCCAGGTATCATTAATGTTTTAGATGCTTTACCAGATGAGCCAATCACTATAACGTTCTGGCATGTATATGGTGAAAGTAAAGGAGCATTATTAAATGAATTCATTGATGAGTTCGAAGCAGATTATCCAAATGTTACTGTCGAAGCAATTTCACAAGGTGACTATGATACAATTCGTAGTAATACATTAAATGCTATTACGGCAGGAAATACGCCTACGATGGTAGTTGGATATCCAGATCACGTTGCTGGATACTTAAAAGGAAACGCTGTTATTCCATTAGATGATTTCATTTATGATGAAAACTATGGTGTAAACTTAGACGACTTTATTGAATCATATTTAGCTGAAAACAAACAATATGCTGGAGGATATATGTATTCATTCCCTTATTCAAAATCAACAGAAATGATGGTTTATAATAAGGATAAGTTTGCAGCAGCAGGAATTACAGTACCACAAGATGAGATTATTACTTGGGATATGTTAGATACATGGGCAGATACTTTAGTTAATGAAAATTATGTGCCAGGATCTAATGTTGCAGATGAGTGTCAATATTTATTAAACTTTGACTCGGCAAGTAACTTCTTTATTAACAGTGTTCGTATGTGGGATGGTGGCTATACAAATTCAGAAGGTGAAATCTTAGTTGATAACGCAAACACAATTGATATGCTAGAGTATGTTAAGACACGTTTTGAAGATAATACATTCAGCTTACCATTGGCATGGAATGAAAGTTACGGATCAAATAACTTTATCGCTGGAGATGTCTGTATGAGTGTCGGTTCTACTGCAGGAATTAACTATAACATACCGCCAAGTGGAGAATTTGATGTTGGTGTCTTACCGATCCCTCAATATGACTTAGACAATAAATCAGCAGTACAACAAGGACCAAATATTGCGATTATGAGTAATACAACAGATGCTGAACGTCTAGCATCTTGGTTATTAATTAAATATTTAACAAAAGCTGAAAATACAGCAGCATGGGCGATGGAAACAGGATACTTGCCAGTTCGTCATAGCGGTGTTCAATCAGCAGATTATCAAGCGTTCTTAGAAATTGATGATCCAACTGATAGTTTATATTATTCATCATTAGCTGCACAAGCAGCCTATGCGCAATACGAATACTTTGAGTATGACCCAGCATTTGCTGGTGCTGTGACATCAAGTGATGCTCGTTTCCAAGCAGGTGTCGCGATGGAGGCATTATTCGGTGGATATAGTGCTCAAGAAGTTATTGACGATATGGTCCGTCAATTAGGAGCTTAATTAATAGAAAGTGTGAGATTTTATGTTTAAGAAAATTGCTTTAGGGAATATTTTATTATTACTAATCATAACATTAGTTGGATGTGTGCAAGACCAACCAAGTGATAGTGATGTCCTTTATGATATACGCTCTTCAATTACTTTTGAAGAAACGGAGATTAATTCAGATATAACGTTACCTACTATAGATGAAGAAGGCGTGACAGCAACTTGGCACTCCAATAAACCACAGTTTCTTAATGAAAATGGCCAGGTTACAATCCCTACATATGTCCAAGGCAATCAACAAGTGACCTTGTTATTGACATTACAAAAAGGAGATACTGTAATAACCAAAGCGTATGATTTTACTGTGGTCGCAGACGAAGTCCCTGAAGTTATTGAACTGAATACGGATGAAACAGATGCACTGACTATGGACTTCTCCTACGAGAACTCAGACTTTTTGCCAGATGGTGTAGGAGAAGTATCTCTCGTGCGTTGTGTTGATGGTGACACCGCTATATTTGAAGAAAATGGTGTCTCATTCTCAGCACGATTCTTAGGTATTGATACCCCAGAATCAACGGCAAAATTTGAACCATGGGGAAAAGCAGCCAGCAATTTTACATGTGATAAATTAACTAATGCTGACACGATTGTTTTACAAGCAGATCCAAATACAGGTCGCTTAGATAGTTATGGTGAACGGTACCTGTCATGGGTATGGTATGATGGTCGCTTACTCAATTTAGAACTTGTCGAGTTAGCATATTCAAAAGCAAAAGGGAGTTTAGAAACACTTTATGGCCAATTAATATTCGATGTAAATTTAAGAGTCCAGTTTAGTGGTAGACGTGTGTGGGGAGAAGAAGACCCTAATTATGACTACAGCTTAGAAGGTGTGCAAATTACCATAGAAGAACTTGTGACGAATTCAGAATTATATTATGGCCGCAAGGTTGCTATTCAAGGAATTGTATCAAGAACCTTAGGTGGTGCGGCATTTATCCAACAAGGGGACTTTGGCGTCTATGTGTATAATCGATCATGGGCACCGGACTTATCTGTCGGGAACGAAGTTCTCATATCTGGTGTAACAGTCACATATTATCCAGATGAAGATACAGGAGCAGTACAAGTTTCCAATTATCAAACACGAGATCCTTACTCACAAGTAATCAGTAGAGATAATACGGTATCACCAAATCTCGTGACAATTCCAGAGATAACAGATGACCATATCGGAAGTTTGTTACAAGTGGAAGATTTAACAATCACAACTATATATGAAGGTAACGACGGGGCCTTTACGATTACCGCAGAAGATATAAATGGCAATAAAGTGGATATCCGTGTGGCAGAAAATGCTCCTACCGATATTACACAAGATTTATTCTCAGTCGGAGATTCAATCACAGTCACAGGACCGTTAAGCCGTTATATGAGTGATTATCAAATTATGTTAACAAATGTAGAAGACATACAGTTTAATTAAAAAAAAGGAGGAAACAACGAATGCTTAAAAAGTTATTAACATTTGTGTTAGTTGTTATGGGTGCAGTCACATTATCTGCATGTAACCCAACAGATGATGGGCCTACAACGCAAGAAATTTTAGAAGATATCAGCGAAGCAGTTACAAATCTTGCGATTCCAGAAACAACTAGCGACGATTTAATTTTACCAACCACTGAGGTCAACGATGTTGAAATTTCGTGGGAATCAAGCAATACAGATTATATTGCTGATGATGGTACAGTCACTGTCCCAATGTATTATGAAGGGGACCAAAAAGTGACACTAACAGCGTATGTATCGTTAGGGGAAGAAACCTTAACCGAGACATTCGAAGTAACCGTATTAGCTTCTGATACTATGACTGACTTAGATAAAGTCATGTTAGCAAAAGAAGCCTTATTGTTACCTGTTACTGGTATTGTATCTTCAGATATCACATTGCCAGCAACCGGTGCACATGGTACAACAGTTACATGGGCATCTGACACACCAACCGTTGTTGCAAATGATGGTACAGTTACTCGCCCTGAATCAGGTGAAGGAAATGCCGCTGTTACATTAACGGCAACTATCACATTAAATGATGAATCAGTGACAAAAGAATTTGAAATTATTGTTGCTGAAGAAATGGCTGTTGCACACTACACAGTTGTTGCTAATATCATTGAAGAAACAGTAGGTAATCCAGTTAGTTTCCAAGGAACAGTAAGTAGTGTATTTTCTAGAGGGTATTTCTTAACTGATGGAACAAATGCATTTGCTGTTTATGGAACAGAATTGGATCCGCTACCTAATATTGGTGATGAAGTATTTGTTGAAGGGCTTTATTCTAAATACAATACTCTGTATCAAGTAGGTGACATTTCAGAAGAATCAATTGTTACTGCTGGTGATGGAACAAACGATTTAACCGCAACAGTTAAAACAATTGATGAAATACTAAATCTTGACTCAAGCGATCCTTTAGTACATGGTATGCGCTTTACTGTTACTGGTACCGTTGTTGAAGACGTTGACAGTGATGGATATGACAATCTTTATTTAGAAGATGAAGACGGAGACAGATTATTATTCTACTATGCAAGCTTAGGATCAAGTATGGATATATTAGAAACTAAAATTGGTGTAGAAATCATATTAGATGTTACCTATTATACAGATCACTCAGATGATGGTGTTATGGTCTTATTCGATGGTACAGCAGATGATATTGAAGTACTTCTAACTGATGCAGAAGCTGTTACAGCTGACGCAAACAATGTACCAAATATCCCAGAAGCAACAACTTCTGACATTACCTTACCTACAACAGGTAATAATGGAACAACATATTCAAACTGGGCAAGTAGCGACACATCAGTATTTACTGATGCAGGTGTCTTTGTTGCAAACAAAGCAACTGAAGTAACCGTGACATTCACCGCAACTGTTACTAAAGGTACTGAGACAGGAACCGCAACAGTTGAGGTAGTTGTGCCACCAACATTAACTATTGGGGAAGCATTAAACTTAAGTGATGATGAATACTTTGAAATTACTGGGACAGTTTCATACATTGATTTCTACGGTTTCTTCTTAACGAACGGAACAGACCATATGTTTGTTTATGCAGGATATGGATTTGCCTTTGGTGATACTGATTTATCCGCAGATGATCTTACTGAAGGAGATACTGTAGAGTTAATTGGATATTATGGTAGTTATAGCGGATTAAGCCAAGCAAATCCTGTATCATGGGAAATTACGGCTGGCGATGCGGCATTACCAACGACAATAGATGGTACTGTTGAAGGTATTGCTAATAACGTTGTAGCTAAAGGACAACCCGTTGAAATTACAGCTGAAGTTGAAGCTATTTACGATGGTGACGAATTAGATTATATTAATCTATATGGTGTTTCTGGCGCAGTTATTGAAACATACTATTCAAACCAATCTAATTTAGTACAATACGACGGACAAGTAATCACATTAACAGTTGTTCCATACCAAGATGGTAACGTATTATACAAACAAGACGGATCAAGTTCGGTAGTGACGGTTGTAGAGACAGATGCAGCTAACTGGGCACCAACTGATGAAGAAAAAGCAGAGGCTATCTTAGATGCATTAGTGGTACCTGATACTGTTATGGAAGATGCAGACTTAGACTTTGACAACCGAGACTACAATGAAACTTATACATTCACAAGTTCAGATGAAACTGTCATCGCAACGGACGGAACTGTTACACCAGCAACTGGTTCAGCAACGGACGTTACATTAACAATTACTGTTACTGTCGGATCTTACACTACTACTGCACGTACATTTGAAGTGAATGTACCTAGTATGCCAACAACAATCGCAGCAGCAAGAACAGCTTATACAACAAATGGTTCACCAACTACTGTGTATGTAGAAGGTGTAGTTAGCGCATTTGGAAACTCGGGAGTTACTATCATTCAAGATACAGATGGTACAGGACTAATCATTGATGGTACATTAGATGCCAATATTGGTGACAAAGTTACTGTCGTTGGAACAATTGATTCTGTTGAACACTTAGGAACTGTTTTAACAAATCCTACCTTAAAAACAACGGTATCTACAGGGAACACAATCACGGTTCAAACAAGTGTTACGCCTGCTGATTTAGTAACCAATATTTCAGACTATTCCGGTGAAACATTTGAAATGGATTTAACTCTTATTACCAAAGATGATACACATGGAAATGCTGAGTTTGCTGGAAATGGAACGACACCAATTGTTATTGATAGAGAATTAATTCCATATATTGATGCGTTTGACGTGAATGAAGTATTAACATTTGAATTTACGGTGACTGGAGAATCTGTTTATGGTGATGTAAGAGTTGGGGAAATTACACCAAAATTCACTACTGCACAAAATCAACTTGTCGTTGAAGACAAAGTAAACTTTGATGGTGAAACAGTATATAGTGATATGATATTACCTACTGCTCTTGAAGATTTTGATGCAACAATTTCTTGGGCAAGCAGTGATGAAACAGTTATTGGAACAGATGGAACAGTAACAAGACCTGCATTTGGCTCTTCAGATGCAACTGTGACTTTAACAGCTACCGTTGTTGTAGGGGGACAAACAACTACAATAACATCAACAGTTACAGTGCCAGCTTATGCCCCTGATCTATTTATTAGTGAATATATTGAAGGTGGAGGCAATAATAAAGCTTTAGAACTATATAATCCTACAGGTGCTTCATTAGACCTAACTAATTTTAGTATTGTGGAAAACTATGGTAGCGGATCAAATACTTATAATTTAACAGGCACATTGGCATCAGGTGAAGTGTTAGTTATTTGTACCGATCAAATTGATGCTGGTACAAATCTAGAGACTAATTGTGATGTTCAATTATCTTACCCAAGTGTTGTTCATTTCAACGGAGATGATACAATCCAATTACTGAATAATGGTGTTGTGATTGATCAAATTGGTATAGAAGCTAATGCAGGCGGAGATAGTTTTGCTGAAGATGTCACATTAGTTAGAAAACCTAGTATTCTTTGGGGAAATACAACATTTGATATTAATGAATGGACATCATACGCCAAAGATACATTCGATTACATTGGAAGCCACACGACAAATTAATTTATTCACACATTTAAACACCACTTGTAAAAGTGGTGTTTTTTTGTTTAAATTGATATCTTTTATGATATAATGATACGTTAGACTGGATGTGAAAGTATGAAAAAAGTAGTATTAATGCTCTTGGTGGTAATTGGAACATTAGGACTTTATGGGTGTGAGACCCCTGAAGAGAATCAAAGTAATCGGTGGGTAACACTACCTGATTTAAATGACTGGACAGAGTCAGACATAAAAGCAGAGTTAGACCGTTTAGATGTCAACTATGAGATTGTTTATGCCGATGATCAAGTTGAAGAATTAGTCGGTATTTTTATGATGTATGAGGATCATTCTATTGGTGATATCGTTAATATAGAGGAATCGGTGAAGGTTATCGTTTACCCACCATATACAGATGATTGGGTAGAGTTACCTGATTTAACAAACGCTACTTATGAGGAGATAGCGCCCCTATTTAACGGTCTAAATTTACCCTTTACTATTCATGAAATTAGTACTACCGATCAAACATTAGATAACGAGGTTATCGGATATGTTGGAGATTATCAAGCTGGGGAAATGTATGATCCCATTAGCGCAATTGGTATTGAAGTATATGATTATGTTCCACCGGTCACAGATACATATTTTAGTGTCTTAGATTTAGACTATAACGGTCCATTACTAGATAGTGATTTCTTTAATCAATCTTATATGAACCCCCGTGGTGGTGCGTTTGATGTGACACTAAGAACTTGCACTGATGGCGACACTGGGCGGTTTAATTACCCACAAGATATTTATGATGCGATTAATAGTAGTGCAAAAAGTGTACGTTTCTTAAATATGGATACAGAAGAGACTTATCCTGGTGGAGAAGAAGAGTGGGGGAAACCAGCTAGTGTATACACCTGTAGTTTATTAGAGAGTGCAGAGAAAATCGCTATTCAAACAGATCCTGGAGATGGATTGCTTGATACGCATGGACGTTTACTTGGATGGATTTGGATTCAACTACCTGGAGAAGAGGACTACTTTTTATTAAATTACATGCTTGTTAGACAAGGTCTGGCACAAGTGAAGTATGAGTTCGGCGCAGGCGAAACATTGAGTTACGGAGAGTATACTTATAATGAATGGATGCATATTGCTGAAGATGACGCTATTTTAAATGAACGCGGACAATGGGGTAATTTGCTTGATTATTACTGGGATTATGAAAATGATCAACCCGACTATAATCGTTGGAACTAGACTAGCAATTAATCTGTAAAATGTCTTACTTACGTACTTAAAATGTGATATAATAGACTGTTAGTTTAGAGGTGAAATGATGAAAGAACAAGTGATTAAATTAATTGAAGAGTATGATACAATAATCATTCATCGACATAACAATCCAGATGGGGATGCTTATGGAAGTCAGATGGGGTTAAAAAGGGTTATTGAATTAAATTATCCTAAGAAATCTGTGTATGCGGTTGGGGATGAAAATGTCTTTAACTTTCTCGGCAAGATGGATACGATTGAGGATAGTTTTTATGAAGGCGCATTAGCAATTATACTAGATGTCTGTGTAAAACGACTCATTAGTGATGATCGTTATACTCTAGCTGATCAAGTACTCGTACTTGATCATCACTTAAACGCGCCTGATATTGAATGTATTTCATATATTGATTCAAGTAAAATTGCTTGTGCTGAAATGATTGTTGATATTTTGACAGATTATCAACTGCGATTTGATGAACAGGCGAGTACAGCGTTTCTCGCTGGTATTGTCACCGATAGTGGCCGCTTTTTATATCCGAGTACACAAGCTGACACATTAGAAATCGCAGCCTTTTTACTTCGTAGAGGGGCGAAACTACAATGGATTTATGGGCATCTTTATACTGAAGAACTGAATTTTAAGAAACTTAAAGGGTATTTTATTAATAACTTTAAAATATTTAAAGACCATATCGCATATATGACCAACACTGAAGAAGTTAGTGAAATGTTTAACGTCTCAACATTTACGGTTTCTCGAGCAATGGTAAATCAAATGAGTGGTATTAAAGGTATTGATGCATGGGCTAATTTCACAGAAGATGGCGATGAAGTTATGGTTGAATTAAGAAGTAAATCAACGCCAATTGTGGCGGTTGCAAAACAATACGGTGGTGGCGGGCATGCTTTAGCGTGTGGGTGTAACTTAAAGTCGTTAGATGAAGCCTCTAAGTTACTAGAAGACCTCCACCAGCACATAGTTAGGAGTCAAAATAATGAATAAAGAAAAATTACAAACAATCCATGATTTAATTGCAAGGTATGAGACGATTATCGTATTTCCTCATGCAAGACCTGATGGAGACGCGATTGGGACAGCATTTGGATTAAAACATATGATTGAAGCAAGTTATGATAATAAAACAGTCTACGTCGTTGGTGAAACGAGCGATTTCACCTCATATATCGGTGTACCCGATGTTTTAAAAGATGATACGGTATTTGATAATGCCTTAGGAATACTCGTTGATACGGCAAATATTGAGCGTATGGGAGATGAACGATTTAAACGGTGTGAAAAAACAATTAAGATGGATCATCACATCCAGGTTGAAACCTATGGTGATGTGGAATATATTGATACATCACGACCAGCCGCAGCTTTAATCATTCTTGATTTATACAATGCGTTTAAAGAGGAATATGTTTTAAGTAAAGAAGCCGCAGATGCCTTATTCTTTGGTATATTAACCGATACAGGCCGCTTTAAATATAGCGGTGTCGATGGAGATACTTTCCGGAATGTAGCCCTGCTTTATGATGCCGGATTAGATGCTAGAGATGTCTATGATTATTTAGATACCCGTACAGAAAACTTTACGCGTTTTAAAGGATTTGTATTACAAAACTATAAAAAAACTGAGAACGGTGTTGTTTATTTTAAAATCTTGCCAAAATATTTGGAAGAGTTTGATGTTGATTTAGAAGAAGCAACAAGTTTAGTAAATGAATTAGGCAAATTTAAAGATTGTCCAATCTGGGCACTCTTTGCGGAATATGAAGAAGGAATCGTACGATGTCGATTACGTTCAAAAGGGCCTGCAATTAATGAACTAGCTGCCAAATATGATGGTGGTGGCCATGCGATGGCAAGTGGTGCTAGTTTAGGAACTTGGGATCGTACAGACTTGTTATTAGAAGATGCAGATAAACTTGCTAAAGCTTACAAAGAAGGACAGTAAGTCCTTTTTTTATGTAATCTAAGTGATTTGTTAAGATAATATTAATAAATATTAAAAAACAATTTAATTGTTTCATTATTGTTAATTTTATGATATATTTTGTATGGTATTCACTTAAGGAGGAAACTGATGATTTTACTAGCAGATGTGACGCCTATCGATTGGCAGATCACCATTTTTCAAATTTTGGGAGGATTAGGGATTTTCCTTTATGGGATTAATCTTATGGGAGACTCTTTAAAAGCTATTGCTGGGAATAAGTTAAAATTAATTATAGAAAAATCAACTAACACACCTATTAAAGGTATTATTGTTGGGATTGTTATTACAGGACTCATACAATCGTCTTCTGGGACAACGGCATAAACGATCGGACTTGTTCGTGCGGGGTTAATGACATTGCCTCAGGCAATCGGAATTATTTTAGGGGCGAATATTGGCACGACTGTAACATCGTTTTTATTAGGCCTTAAGATTAAGGCATACGCATTACCAATTATGGCCGCAGGGAGCTTCTTAGTCTTCTTTAGTTCGCGTAAACGATACCGTCAATTTGGGGGTGTATTACTTGGATTTGGTATGCTGTTCTTTGGTCTTGATGTGATGGGGGGAGCGTTAAAACAGCTTGCTTATCAACCTTGGTTTACTAATGCGTTAGAAGTGGTCGCTTCACACCCTGTTTTAGGCCTTATTGTTGGGACTGCTACAACTGCTACGATCCAATCAAGTAGTGCAACTATTGGAATCTTACAAGAATTGTACACAACGGGAGCTGTGCCGCTTATTGGGGCTATAGCCATTACGTTTGGAGATAATATTGGAACGACTGTTACAGCTGTATTAGCGTCTTTAGGTGGAAGTATTGCAGCAAAAAGAACAGCGGCGGTACATGTTATTTTCAACGTTGTAGGAAGTTTTGTATTTATGACATTTTTGAGACCTTATACAGCAATAATTCAATATTTACAAGATACTTTTCTAAATGGCGAAGATGCCGCAATGACGATAAGTTTTGCACATATGGGATTTAATATAATAAATACCTTTATTATGTTTTGGTTTATTAACCAGCTGGTTAAGTTATCAATGCTCATCATCCCTGGGGAAGATGGATTAATCAATGTTGATATTGATGCGTTAAATGTTGATATTGATGCGTTAAATGATGACCTAATTGATGAAGCACCAACATTAGCTCTTGAGAGTGCTAAAAAAGTTGTTCTTAATATGGGGCGTTTGACTGAACAAATGTTTGAATATACAGTGAAATACTCTTTCAAAGAAGATAAAAAATTATTTGAAAATGGAATGCAGATTGAAGAAATGTTAGATACCATTGATAAAAAAGCGCATGACTATTTAGTTAAAATAGCGCAAAATGATTTAGATAAGCAAGCATCTTCAGATCAAGCTGCATTTGTTGATACCATAAGGGACTTTGAGCGTATTGGCGACCATTGTACGAACTTACTTCAATTCTTTGAGAACCGCTACGAAGACAAGATTATATTAAGCGAAGATGCATTAAATGAATTACGTACGTTATATGATGTAGTCAGCGAAACCCTCGCTTTAACGATTGAGACATTTGACACACAAGACGCTATTAGCGCGAAAAAAGTAATGGATCGTGAAGATGTTATTGATCGCTTAGTTATCAAAAACAGAAAACGTCATATTATGCGGATTAATAATAAGTTGGCATTAGAAACACAGGATGGATTATATGTCGATATTTTATCTAACATTGAACGTATCGGGGATCACTGCAACAATATTGTTATTAACGTTACACAGGAATACTATTACAACGAAGAATTAGATTACGAAGTTTAAAAAGCGTTAGGAATTGTTAATTAATTGTTAGTTTTTTATAATTTAATAATAATTGTGATATAGTAATATATGAGGTGTTAGCTATGGCAAAGATATTAATCATTGAAGATGAACAAGCAATTCAACGGATGATTGAGTACGATCTTTCACAAATGGGATATGAAGTCGATTCAGCATTAGATGGCTTTGAAGGATATAAAAAAGCCAGTACAAAACATTTTGACATTTTATTACTCGATTTAATGCTTCCGAATATGGATGGTATGGAGATATGTAAAAAGCTTCGCGATGAAGGTAATGAAGTATATATCATTATGCTTACTGCATTAGATGATGAGTATAATGTCATTAAAGGTTTTGATGTCGGAGCTGATGATTATATAAAAAAACCTTTTTCACCAAGAGAACTTCTAGCCCGAATTAAGGCAGGATTACGCCGTCAAGGATTGATGAACAATGATGACGTAATACACTACAATGACTTAACGATTGTTAACAGCAGTTATGAAGTATTTCGAAACGATGAAAAGATTGAAGTAACACTTAAAGAGTTTGAATTATTACAATATCTTTTAAAGAATAAAGGGAAAGCATTATCACGAAATCAACTTCTAACCAATCTGTGGGGATTCAGTTATGATGGAGATTCTCGAGTTGTCGATGTCCATATATTTAAACTGAGAGAAAAAATTGATCCGGACGCAAACTTTATAAAAACAGTACGTGGCATTGGATACAAAATTGTATAGTATATATATTATAGAAAGACGAGAATTTCTCGTCCTTTTTATTTACTAGCTTATGATGTTTGTTAACAAAAAATTAACACAAACGAAATTGAGATTAAATAGTCACATGCTATAGTTAGTGTGTAAGTTAATTTAAGGAGGAAACAAACAAAAATGAAAAAGTTAGTAGTATTAGTAACAGTATTTGTATTTGCACTGACATTAAGTGCATGTGGTAATACCGAAGCAGGATGGGATTCAACAAACAACATCACTGTTTATACACGAGATACATCAAGCGGTACACGTGCCGGATTTATGGGTGGTATTGGATTTGATGAAGCAGAAGAAGATGACAGTGTGTTAGTCGATGGATTTGTTATTAAAGACAATACAGGTATTTTGAACTCGATCACAACCGATGAGTATGGTATTGGGTATATCTCATTAGCAACATTAAATGATGATGTCAAAGGCTTAGCATTTAACGGAGTAGAACCTTCGGTACCTAATGTAGTAAATAACACCTATGACTTAAAACGTCCATTTAATTATGTGACACGGGCGATGGATGATTATGCAAATGAAACAGAAAAAAATATTGTATTAGCATTTGTAGCATTCATGGGAACAACAGATGGCGCAGATATTATTACCAATGAAGGTGCTGTTGCATTAGAAAGCACGGAAACTTGGGATGATATTGCAGCAGAACATCCTGTATGTGCTCAAGACAACAGTGATGTCGTAATTCGCTTTGGTGGATCAGACTCTATTCAAAAAATCGCTGAAGCATTATCATCAGCATTTGCACCAAAGTGTGGAAACTTTGTTCCTGAGCATGATCATACTGGATCATCAGATGGATTCAAACGGACACAAGGTAGTGAAAAAGATGGTGACAACTACAAACATATTGGATTTGCATCACGTCCATTCAAAGATTCTGAAGCTGGCGAAGCTGGAACACAAGGCCAATTAGCATGGGATGCCATTGTCGTAATTGTTAATCTAAACAATGAATTAAACAGTGTCACAGCCGCGGATCTTAAAAATATTTATAGTGGAGAAGTAACAACTTGGGAAGAACTCCTAGACTAATAATAATTTTTCAAACCTTTTATTTTAATTATATCAAGAAACAGCCCTTATTTATTAGGGCTTTTCTTGCGATATAAGGAGGCATATCAATGACTAATATATTAAAAAAAGTACAATCGAAACTACACATACACACTAAAAATGATGTGATTGACTTCATTATCAAGGCATTCTTTTTACTTGCCACAATTATTAGTGCGTCATTTATCATCATTATTATAGTATTTGTCACCGCAGAAGGAGTAATTCCCTTTGTGACAGATAATGATGGTATTGGACGTGTCAATTTATGGCGGTTCTTAACTGGGACAACCTGGCTTGAAGGAAGAGCATTTGTGTCTAACCTCTATGGTGTCGGGTTCATTATTATTAATACCCTATATATTGCATTCTTATCACTGTTAATTTCATTACCGATTGGGGTGTTAACGGCCTTGTTTATTGCGCGTATTGCGCCAAAGAAATTGGCTGAAGTGATGCGGACTGTTGTAGAGTTACTCGCTGCAATCCCATCAATTGTATATGGATTATTTGGAAGTGGATTAATCTTAACGTTTGTCTATAACTTAGCGAAAATATTTGGTGTACAATCTAAAGGAGGAAACAGTGTTCTAGCAACAGTGTTAGTTCTCTCACTGATGATTTTACCCACTATTACAGCCTTGAGTGAGGTTGCGATAAGAAGTGTGAATAAAGATATTATTCATGGCTCTTTAGCCCTCGGGGCAACCAAGACGCAAACGAATTTTAAGGTTGTTTTAACCAGTGCAAAGTCTGGTATTTTCACCGCCGCTATTTTAGGGATTGGTCGTGCATTAGGAGAAGCCACTGCGGTTTCACTAGTTGCGGGGAATGCAAGAAGTGGTCCATCTCTTGGGTTCTTCCAGATTACATCCACACTGACATCAACGATGCTACAAGGATTAAAAGAAACAGTTGGTATTGATTATGATATACGGTTTAGTGTGGGTATTGTATTGATGATTGTTATCTTAATAACGAATATTACACTGAATTTTGTTAAACGGAAAGTAGGTAATGTCGATGTCAAATAGACGTAAAAAAATAGATATTTTATATCAGGCATTAACTTACGTGGCCTCATCGATTGCTGTTATAGCCTTGTCAATGATATTTATTTATGTGTTTCGTAACGGCTCAGATTTACTTGACTTTGGATTACTAGTTAATGACTATCACGAGAAATACTATAATGCAGATATTGAAGGTGATATAACGTATTCAACAACCGAAGCGCCTGATACACTTGAAGATAATATGTATTACTCCGATCGATGGGGCATTGCCTTTGAAGATACGGAAAACCGCGAAGGGAAAAATGTTATACGCGTCGTTTATATCGCAAAAGATTCACCAATGCAATCTTTAAATGATAAAAACAACCCCACAACAGAAAATTTTGGAATTAAAGTAGGTAATATTGTCACTGCCATTAAGTTTGAAGATAAAGCATCCGCTTTACCAATCTATGGGGCAGAATACATGATTAACGAACTTAATGCATCAGATAATTTTAGAGAGATTGTATTTACATCTCTAGGGGGCGGTATTAGAGGATCAATTATAACAACATTATATGTGATTGGTATGAGTTTACTATTTAGTTTACCAATTGGGATCTTTACAGCCATTTACCTCAATGAATTTGCACCGAAAAATAGAATCACGAATACATTAAGAAGTATGGTTGAAGTATTAACAGGTGTCCCAAGCATTATCTTTGGATTGATGGGTCTCGCAGTGTTTGTTCCCTTAACCGTACGATACACTAGCGCCACAAGTGGAAACTTAATTTCAGGAAGTCTAACACTTGGTGTTATCTTGTTACCAGTCATAATTCGATCAACAGAAGAATCGTTAAAAGTGGTTCCAGATGCATTACGAAATGCTTCACTTGCACTAGGTGCGAATCATACACAAACAACTTTTAAAGTCGTCTTACCGAATGCATTGCCTGGGATTTTAACTGCTACATTGCTTGCGATTGGACGTATTATTGGAGAGTCCGCAGCGCTTATATTTGCAATCGGGACAGCAGTTAAAGATGATATTTCAATCTTTGGAAAATCAACAACCTTAGCTGTTCATATCTGGTCTTTAATGTCAGATGAACCAGCCAACATTCAATTAGCAAGTACGATTGCTGTTGTAATTTTACTGATTGTACTTGTCTTAAATATCTCTGTTAAACTAATCTCAATGCGTTTTAAAAAACGTTATGAATAAAGGAATGATAATATGAAAACTGTATTTAAAATAGAGAACTTAGATCTATTCTATGGGAAGTTTCAAGCATTAAAAAATATATCTTTGGAAATTGAAAAAAACCAAGTCACCGCATTAATTGGACCATCAGGGTGTGGAAAATCAACGTTTTTAAGATGTTTAAATCGGATGAATGATTTAATTGAAGGATGTAAAATTATGGGAGATGTCGATTATCATGATAATGATATTTATGACCGAGATTATGATGTTATAGGCCTCCGCACAAAAGTAGGGATGGTATTTCAAAATCCTAATCCATTTCCAATGAGCATTTATGATAACATTGCTTACGGACCAAGATGTCAAGGGATTAAGGATAAAAAGCGTCTTGATGAAATCGTGCAAACAAGTTTAGAAAAGGCCGCGTTAATTGACGAAGTAAAGGATCGTCTAAATGACAGTGCGATGGGCTTAAGTGGGGGACAACAACAACGGCTATGTATTGCAAGAGCAATAGCCATGGAACCAGAAGTAATCTTAATGGATGAACCTACCAGTGCACTTGATCCTATTGCGACATTGAAAATAGAAGAACTCATGAATGACCTTAAACAAGATTATACAATTGTAATTGTGACACACTCGATGCAGCAAGCAGCACGTATAAGTGATAAAACCGCATTCTTTTTAATGGGAGAGTTGATTGAAGTAGATTCTACTGATACAATATTTACACAACCTAAAAATCAAAAAACAGAAGACTATATCACTGGACGCTTTGGATAGGAGGGACTATTATTATGACAAACACACGAAAACATTTTAATGATGAACTAGAAGAATTAAACAATCGCGTTGACGCGATGGGTCAAGAAGTTCTTGAAAGTTATAAACGCCTTGTCATTGCTTGTGAAGACAATGATATTGATTTAGCACACCATATTATGGATCATGATAAAATTGTCAATGGTCTTGAAGAATCAATCAATGTGGATGCCTATTTACTAATTGCCAAACAATGTCCGGTAGCGTCCGATCTCAGACAAATTATTTCGGCTGTTAAGATTTCTAATGACTTAGAACGGATTGCTGATTACGCCGTCAATATTGCTAAATACCTTGTCAAAACTAAAAATGATAATGATCAGTTTGTTAAACGGGTTGTTAATTTAACCAATCTCTTTATTCCAATGTTGAAAGAGATTGTACAGGCATTTAAAGAACGCAATGTAGAAGCTGCATTAAAAGTTAGTAAGTCAGATGAAGAAATTGATGCTACATATAAAAAATATGTTAAAGAATTTATTAGAGTTGCAAAAGCGAAAACAGATGAAGAAGCCGAGGAGGCAATGCGTGTCATTCTTGTCTTAAAACAGATTGAACGAGCAGGAGATCATGTAACCAATATTGCTGAGAATATTGTATATCTTGTTAATGCTAAACGCTTAGAACTTGATTGATAACGAGGTGACAACCATGCAAAGACGTGTCATTCAAATAATAATTGTTTATTCTATTGGATTAGGCCATGCGATGTATCTGACATCCGATTTTTTGCTTGGTATTTTTATCATTGGCTTAATGATTTATCATATTATATCAATTCAAAATTTAAACCGAACACTAGAAGAAGACCTAGATACAAGTGTACGTAGTTTACAGTACCGTTTAGATAAATCGATTCAAGAGAAAAAGGCAACTTTAGAACAAGTGTTGTCATTATCTGATTCGTTTAGTTTTGGTCTTTTAATGGTTGATGAAACAGGGATGATTCAACTCGCAAATAAGGATTTAAAAGATTATTTTGGACTCGATTTATATCACAAGTCGTATGATGCATTAAAATCAATAGAAAAACTACATGAATTTGTTCATCATTCATATATATTAGAATCAAAGTTGCGTCGTCAAATTGTATATAATGGTGCGGATTATGATTTAATTGCAACCCCCCTTTATGAAAATAAAATATTTAAAGGGTGTTTTGTGATTATTCATGACATAACCATTTTAAAAAATGCCGAAAAATATCAAAAACAATTTACTGCCGATGTCTCACATGAGTTAAAGACACCGCTTTCTACCATTAAAGGATTCTCGGAAATATTATTACGGGACCAAGACATTGACGTTGACAAACGTAATGAATTTTTAGAGCTTATTCAAGAAGAGTCACTACGGATGGAACGCTTATTGAAGGACTTGATGACCATCGCTCAGATGGATCGTGTGGATTATGAATTAGAACTGATAAAAACACCTATACACGAGGCCCTAAATGAGACTTATACACGTCTTAACCGTTTAATGGACAAAAAAAACCTATCTCATAGTATTACAGTGCAACCGGCATCATTGTTAATTGATCCTTACAAAATTAGACAAGTATTAACCAATCTGATTAATAATGCGATTAACTATACAGACCAAGGATCTATTTTTATCGAAGGTTCTGTCGAAGATGAGAACTATGTGATTAAGATCAGTGATACAGGTATTGGCATTGAAGAGCATAATATTGAACGAATTTTTAAACGCTTTTATCGTGTGGATAAGACACGTAGTCGAAAAACAGGTGGCAGTGGATTAGGATTAAGCATTAGTAAGAACGTGATTCAACGTCATGGGGGCTCAATTACAGTAGAGTCTGAAATTGATAAAGGATCAACCTTTATTATCCGTCTCCCTCTCAAAGATAATATGATATTGTAAACAATTTTACTTGCATGAAATGATATCTTACTATATAATAGTGACGCATTGATTTATTTGAAAGCATAAATATGATATAATAACGTTTGGTGATATAATGAAAGAACTCGATGTGAAATGCACAGTGACATCAGGCGATGATGAAATCATTATTAATGCAACTGGTGATTTAACAAATAACCGACTTTCCTTTCAAGATGATGAGCAAATTAAACATTTTATTATTTTAGAAAAAAATAAAATGAAATATATTCGTCAAGGCAGTGTTGATATGAAATATGAGTTTCAAGAAAATATTATTACGCAAGGGTCCTACCAAACCTTAGGTAAAAAACTTCTATTTGATATTAAAACATTAACGCTTGAAAAAAAGAAAGATAAGTTGTTTGTCCATTATCAACTATTACAAGATAAAACAGTTGTAAATGATGCGACGATTAACATAGAATATCGTGAGATTTGAGGAGGAGTACAATGCAAAGCGAATTATCATTAGTTGGGGCGGCAATTAAAGTCCTAAAAAAGGAAAAAACACCATTAAACGTTTATGACTTATATAAAAAAGCAGTTGATCTGGCAGACGCAAAAGCACAAGAAACAGATGACACAATCAATAATTTTTATGCTGATCTTGTAACATCAGCGCACTTTATTTATGTTGGTGATAACGAATGGGATCTTAAAGAAAACCAAAAGATTGAACTTTGGGACAAAGATGGATCACATTATAAAGAATATACCAAGGTTGAAGTGCCAAAAGAAACAGCAGAAAAGCCTAAAAAAGAGGCTAAAAAATCGAAACCTAAATCGGCTGAAAAAGAAGTTGTCGAGGAAGAAGTTATCGATCCTAAACAAGTTGAACCAGCTGAAACAGTGATTGACGAAGAGGATAAAGTTGTCCCAGAAGTTGATGTTGTTGCTGATGAAAACCTTGATGATGAAGGCGTCGTTGAAGATTATGAAGAAGATGTCTTTGAAGAAGATTATGATGACGATTTCGACGAAGAAAAATATAACGAGTATATGGATAAATATGAAGACCGGTATGATGATTAATTAAATTTAACATTGATTTTTATACTATCGTTTGCTATAATTTTAAAGGGCGCGTTAGTTAAATAGTTCTCCTAATTTAGGAGGGCTATTTTTTATATTTATAGCAATTTTTCTGAGGAGTGATTTTAATGAAGCAAACAAAGTTTATTTTTGTAACTGGAGGTGTAGTTTCCAGTTTAGGAAAAGGAATTACCGCATCGTCACTAGGACGTTTATTAAAGAACAGAGGATTAAAAGTTTTTATGCAAAAATTTGATCCATACATCAATATTGATCCTGGTACAATGAGTCCATACCAACATGGTGAAGTTTTTGTGACCGATGATGGCGCAGAAACAGATTTAGACTTAGGACACTATGAACGTTTTATTGATGAGAATCTCTCCCAAGCCAGTAATATTACAACTGGTAGAGTCTATGCCAATGTCATTGAAAAAGAACGTAAGGGAGAATATTTGGGCGCTACCATACAAGTCATCCCTCATATTACTAATGAAATAAAAGATAAATTAATTCAAGCCGCTAATGAAAGTGATGCGGATGTTATCATCACAGAAATTGGAGGTACGGTTGGTGATATTGAATCGCTACCATTTTTAGAAGCTATTAGACAAGCACGACGCGATTTTGGATATAATAATACAATTTATATCCATAATACACTAGTGCCTTACTTAGAAAGTGCTGGTGAAATGAAAACTAAGCCAACCCAACACAGTGTTAAAAACTTAAGAGAACTTGGGATTGCCCCAGATATTATTGTGTTACGGACAAAACGTCCTATTACAAACTCTATTCGTGAAAAAATCGCACTCTTTTGTGATGTGCGTAAAGAAGCAGTCATTGAGGCAAGAGACCAAGAAGTTTTATATGAGGTCGTCTTAAAGTTAGAAGAACAAGATTTAGATGATCTTGTCTTAAAACATTTTAATTTAGAGACAAATTCTGTTGATTTAACTGAGTGGGAAGCACTAGTAAACACTGTAAAAACACTTGATCAAGAAGTTACTATCGGTCTTGTTGGAAAGTATGTTTCTTTACAAGATGCCTATTTAAGTGTTAGTGAAGCGTTACAACATGCAGGATATCCATATCACACAAAGGTAAATATTAAATGGATAAATGCTGGCGAACTAGTAGATAATGATATGTCTAGTTATTTAGCTGATGTTGATGGTATTTTAGTTCCTGGAGGATTTGGAAAACGGGCAATTGAAGGTAAAATTAATGCTGTAACATATGCGCGTGAAAATAATATACCCTATTTAGGATTATGTTTAGGTATGCAAGCAGCGACGATTGAGTTTGCTCGAAATGTATGTAAATTAGAAGGCGCACACTCAACAGAGTTTGATAAAGACACGCCACACCCTGTCATAGATTATTTACCAGAACAATATGAAGGAATTGATATGGGGGGGACATTACGACTGGGCTTATACGAGTGTGCAATTGAATCAAACACTCTAGCAGAGAGACTTTATAAGTCTAATTTAATTCAAGAACGTCATCGTCATCGTTATGAATTTAGCAATACATATAAGAAAACATTAGAAGATTGTGGTCTTAAATTCAGCGGAACCAACCCAGCTACCGGTCTTGTTGAAATGATAGAACTTAGCAATCATCCTTTCTTTATCGCATCACAATTTCATCCCGAGTTTAAATCGCGCCCATTAAGACCGCATCCATTATTTAAAGGATTTATTCAAGCAAGTTTAAAAAGGAAAGAAAACAGTAAAAAAATAAGGAAAAATAAGAAAATGAGTTAATTATGACAAATTACCTAAAATTGTCTTATGCAAAAAATGATAAAACGGCTATAAATAGCCGTTTTTGTATTGTGTCTATAACTTCACTATTTAGGATAGTTATGATATAATTTACCTAACGAACTTGTAAGGAGGATTTATATGTTATCAAAACACGTTATCACACATGTTTTAGAAGCTGCATTATCTACAAATGCTGATTTTGCTGAAGTGTTTATTGAAGACAAATTTCAAACAAGCGCATCACTATTAGATAGTAAAATTGATAAAGTAAATAATGCAAAAATATCCGGTATTGGTATTCGCGTTGCAAGAGATTATCATGTTGTTTATGGATATACAAATAGTAAAAAAGAAGACGACTTAGTACAACTGGCAACTGACTTAGCACAATCATTTAAAGGTGAGTCAAGAGGCATCAAAGTTGAATTAGGGGAATTACAATCAGAACAAGCGCACAAGGTGAAAATATTACCTTCTGAGGTTCCGATTGAAGACAAAGTAGCTATATTGAAACGGGCAGATAAAGCAGCTCGTGCATATAGTGACGAAATCACACAAGTCTCAGTACGTTATGCGGATTATGTGCAAAACGTATGGATTGCTAACTCAAAAGGTACCTATGTTAAAGATCAACGTGTCAGAACACGATTGGCTATAGGATCAGTTGCTTCGAATGAAAAAACAAAGCAACAAGGGTTTAATGGTCCCGGCGGATTTTATGGATTTGAGATATTTGAAGACTTAATTGATGTAGAAGAAGCAGCTAAAGAAGCATCGCGGATTGCGATTCAGAATCTACATGCTGAAGAATGCCCAAGTGGTTCAATGCCTGTTATTATTGATAATGGGTTTGGAGGCGTCATATTCCATGAAGCAGTTGGACATAGTTTAGAAGCAACCGCTGTTGCTAAAGGAGCGAGTGTTTTTACGGGTAAAAAAGGTGAAAAAATTGCTAGTGAATTAGTGACAGCGATTGATGATGGAACCATTCCTAATGGATGGGGAAGCGCCACATATGATGATGAAGGGAACAAACAAAAACGTCGTGTGTTAATTAAAGATGGTGTGTTAAAGTCATACATGATTGATGATTTAAATGCCAAACGTATGGATGAACCAGGAACGCATTCCGGGCGTAGAGAAAGTTATCGATACGCACCTACATCACGGATGACAAATACATATATTGACAATGGAGAATCAACGTTTGAAGACATCATAAAGAATACAGAATATGGACTGTATGCGAAAAAAATGGGTGGTGGAAGTGTTCAACCTGCCACAGGAGATTTTAACTTCGCAGTAATGGAAGGTTATATTGTACGTAACGGTGAAATTCAAGAACCAGTACGTGGAGCAACCCTAGTAGGTTCAGGAAAAGATGCACTACAAAAAATTGATATGGTTGGGAACAACTTATTACGTGCTCAAGGAATGTGTGGTAGCGCATCTGGTAGCATACCAACAGATGTTGGACAGCCAACGATTCGTGTTTCTGAAATGACCGTCGGTGGACGAAAGGGGGCTAACTAATGAATTTTGATACATTATTTGCCTTAGCAAAAGAGAAAGGTATTGAAGATTTACAAGTCTATTATTCTGGTGGGACAAGTTTTGATATTGAGGTATTTAAAGGATCATTAGAAAAATATACAATCGCAGATACAGCCAAATTATCTGTCAAAGGTATCTATGATAAAAAGATGGGGACAGTTACTACTGAAATCATTAATAGTGATCAATTCGAATTTATTGTCGACAGTGTCATAGCTTCTGCAAAAGCGATTGATAACGATGATGAAGTATTTATCTATGAAGGTGATGACCACTATAAAGAAGTAGAAGGTTTATACAATAAAGCCTTAGAAGAAGTGGATCCTAAACGTAAAATAGAGGATACCTTGAAGTTAGAAGAACTTGTTAAAACTGAAGATGAGCGTGTCACAATGGTTCAAGCCTTTTATGGGGATGGCACAACAAACGTATTAATTCAAAACTCAAAGGGATTAAAACTTGAGAAAAAAGTTAATGTTGGTGTATTTGGTGCATACGTTATCGCTAGTGATGGTGATGATCAACGGACAGCGATTGAATACCAACAAAGCAATATCTATGATGATTTTGATTTAGAGAAAATTGCTCGAGAAGGCGCTAAAAAAGCTTGTGCTTTATTAGGGGCAAAACCAGTTGAATCTGGGGCGTATGAAGTTATTTTACAAAATAGTGCCTCGACTGCTTTACTAGCACCTCACGTTCCAATGTTTTCAGCTCAAAATGTGCAAAAAGGTGTTTCATTACTTAAAGGTAAAAAGGATCAAATAATAGCAAATGAGCTTGTGTCTATCATTGATGATCCATTCATGAAAAAATCAAGTAAATCAGGTAGTTTTGATGATGAAGGTGTCGCAACCACATATAAGAAGGTCATTGATAAGGGGACCTTAACAGGGTACTTGTATGACTTAAGAACAGCTAAAAAAGACGACGTTCAGTCTACTGGAAATGGCTTTAAAAATGGCATACATCCAACGAATTTCTATATTGATGCAGGGAATACATCTTTAGAGGATGCCATCGCTTCTTTAGAAAAAGGATTATTAATCACAGAGTTGGCTGGAACACATGCAGGCTGTAACTTCGTTAGTGGTGACTTTAGTTTACAGGCATCAGGCTATTTAATTGAAAATGGTAAAAAAACCAGACCTGTCGCACTTATCACAGTTGCGGGGAATTACCTAGACTTACTAAATGATGTCACGCAAGTCTGTAATGATACTAAGATGAATTTCTCATTTATCGGAAGTCCATCAATTAAAATTAAATCACTACAAATATCAGGTAAATAAATACGTAAAGAGACTGTTGAAACAGTCTTTTTTTTTGTATCCATACGAAAAATAGTATATAATAGAGATAACATGAAAGAAGGGTTTAAAATGAGAAAACTAATTGTGTTATTGCTTTTTATAACTTTGGGTATCATGGCATTATCTAACGAGCCGATTAATGATACGATAGATACATTAGCAGGCGCTACGAATGACACATATTATGTAACAATTGATGATTATGCCGGGGCAACAGATGATGAAGACGATGAAGAAGAGGATGATGATTAATGAGTCTTATTATATTTCATATAACAGTTTTTGTATTGTTGGCTACTTTGTTTTCTAAACAAATTCATCGGTATCGCTACATTATTTATTCTATTGCCGCTGTGCTTATTTTGATCTTAATTGATAGTGAAGTGAATGTGTTGACACTTGGGTATACAGGGATATCGTTTTTTATCATTGTGATGTATACAGGCGTCTTAGAAAAAGGATATATTACCAAGAAATTACGCCAAGTAAGAGCTGAGTACGCCGTATTAGGAACACTATCTATACTGCCACATGCACTCATCTACCTCGAGTATATTCTTGACGATATAGGCATATTAAATATCAGCTTATCACCGATTTTTGGACTTATAGCGATGGTAATTATTGTGCCCCTTTTTATCACATCATTTCATTTTGTTAGGCGTAAAATGACCTATGTTCAGTGGAAACGACTGCACCAATTATCTTATTTATTCTATGGCCTTCTTGGACTTCATCTCATTCTCATACAAAACAATAGACAGATTTACTATATTGTTATTTTTTTGGGGTATCTAATACTGCGCCTTTGGGCAATGGTCTCTAAATACAATAAACATAGAGTGCTTAAAGAAAATTAGTGGCTTTTAAATACCGTCTTAGTTTACATTATTAAGTAGATAAGGTATAATTTAGTCGAAGATAAAATATTAGGAGGAACGAATTATGCGACTTGTATCTGCAAAAGATATGTTAGAAACAGCACGTAAAGAAGGCTATGCAGTTGGCCAGTTTAATATTAATAATTTAGAATGGACAAAAGCAATATTAACAGCTGCTCAGGAAGCGAAATCACCAGTTATTTTAGGTGTTTCAGAAGGGGCAGCACGTTATATGACAGGATTTGATACTGTTGTTGGTATGGTAGAAGGTATGTTGAAAAATCTTGACATTACTGTGCCCGTTGCTTTACATCTTGATCATGGATCATTTGAAGGTGCTAAAGCGTGTATTGAAGCTGGATTTAGTAGTGTAATGTTTGATGGTTCTCACTATCCAATTGATGAAAATTTAGCCAAAACAAAAGAGATTGTTGAATACGCGAATGAACGTGGTATTAGCGTTGAAGCAGAAGTTGGTGCAATCGGTGGAGAAGAAGATGGTGTCGTTGGTAGTGGTGAAGTTGCTGACCCGCAAGAATGTAAACAAATTGCTGATTTAGGTGTTACTATGTTAGCAGCTGGTATTGGTAATATTCATGGAAAATACCCAGACAACTGGCAAGGATTACGTTTTGATGTATTAAAAGAAATTCAAGATATTACTGGTCAGATGCCGCTTGTATTACATGGCGGATCAGGGATTCCAAATGACATGATTAAAGAAGCCATTTCATTAGGTGTATCAAAGATTAATGTGAATACAGAATTACAGTTAGTGTTTGCTGAAGCAACACGTAAGTATATAGAAGCTGGAAAAGATAAAGTAGGTAAAGGATTTGACCCTAGAAAATTATTAAAACCTGGATATGATAGAATCATTTCAGGGGTTAAAGAAAAAATGGCTTTATTTGGGTCAAGTAACAAAGCCTAAATGTTTGATTGGATCTATCAAAACCCAGTTTGGGCTGCCTTACTTGGAACCCTATTTACTTATTTTGTAACAGCGCTCGGAGCATCATTAGTCTTCCCCTTTAAAAATGTCTCCCAAAAAGTATTTAACGGTATGTTAGGATTTAGTGCGGGTGTGATGATTGCCGCATCTTTTTGGAGTTTGCTTAATCCAGGGATTCAATTGGCTGAAGAGTTAAATCAAATTCCATGGCTTCAAGCAAGTTTTGGATTTCTTTCGGGAGGCGTATTTCTATTATTGGTAGATCGTTATTTACCTCATGTGCACGTTATGTCGTCACATCAAGAGGGGTTACCTTCAAAATGGCAACGCAGTATTTTGCTTGTATTAGCGATTACCTTACATAATATACCTGAAGGGTTAGCTGTTGGCGTTGCCTTTGGTTATGCATCTACAATTGCTGGTGGAAGTGCTGCCGCAAGTGTAGCAATCGGTGGAGCCATTGCATTAGCATTAGGTATTGGTTTACAGAACTTTCCTGAAGGGGCCGCAGTTAGCATTCCATTAAGACGAGAAGGGATGTCTCGACGCAAGGCATTCTTTATCGGACAATTTAGTGGTATGGTAGAGCCTATTGCTGGGGTTTTAGGTGCATTGCTGGCTATCACAATGCGTACATTATTACCTTTTTCATTAAGTTTTGCTGCAGGGGCAATGATTTATGTCGTCATTGAAGAATTAATCCCTGAAAGCCAAATGATGAAAAATACAAAAATAGCCACCATTGGAGCAATGATCGGATTTGCTGTAATGATGACATTGGATGTTGCCTTTGGATAATAAATTAATTTACCGTGATTATGCGTCTTGGAAGTTAGAGAATCACGATATCTTGAAACAGTTTAAGGATAACGATAGCCTAATATATGAACGCCTTGAACCAGTATATGCTGTTATTAATCATATTTATGATAGTGTTTGCTCAGAAGAAGGTCTTGATGAGGATTTAGAACACATTTTTGAAATAGGGTTCAATTATTTAGACAGACGATTTAATGTAATTAGAATCTATTTTGAAACCTTATTTAAATCCAATTGTGATGATTTTAATGACTACACAGAAATGGTTTACTACCTAATCTATCTAGCAGATTTAAAGGAGGATCTCGAATCTCACGGATATGATCCCAATATGGATGAGTTAGATTATGTCGAAACAACCATTGAAAATATGATTATGGAACGAAGAAAAGATTTCTTGTATATCAAGGACTTATTAAATTCAAAACTACAAAGTGTTTTTGACAAAATTGATTACGAGTATGTGAATATCATTGACATTTATGTAGAAATTGCCGAAAATTTAGGTATTTTCTTGTATGAAGATGATGAAGTCATACTTGGTGAAGATGTATAAAGAGTGAAAACCGTTACACTAGCATAACAGTTGCTGTAACGGTTTTTCTATTATATATTAAAATGGCATATAAAACGAAAATAAAAATGAATTATGGTGATATATATGGGAATGATTAGTGATATTAAGACATTAAAACGGAAAGATCCAGCCGCAAGACATACATTGGAAATTTTATTATCTCATTCGGGACTTCATGCTGTGTGGTTTTACCGTATTGCACATTTACTGTGGATCATAAAACTTAAATTAATCGCAAGAATACTAAGTAATATCGCACGCTTTTTAACCGGTGTAGAGATTCATCCCGCTGCGAAGATTGGTAAGAACTTTATTATTGATCATGGTAGTGGTGTGGTGATCGGTGAAACTACCGAGATTGGTTCAAACGTTCTTATTTATCATCAAGTCACTTTAGGTGGAACCGGAAATGATTCTGAGCATAAACGACATCCATCAATTTGTGATGATGTTATGATTGCTGCAGGAGCTAAGATTCTTGGCAATATCCGAGTGGGTATGGGGGCTAAGATTGGTGCGAACTCAGTTGTTTTGAAAGATGTACCACCATATTCAACAGCCGTAGGCATGCCAGCACGGATTATTCAAGGGAAGAAACTGAGTGATGAAGATTGCAGTTTAGCAGGAAAAGCGAAATAAAAAAGACGATTTTATGTACTGAACCCCTAAAGTTGGACTAGGTACTAATAATTAATTTAAACACAGGGAATGATTTCTGAATTCAATAGGAGTCATTCCTTTTAGTTTTGTTATAACTCTTTCATTGTTGTAGTATTCTATGTATTCTTTTAAACCTTTAATGAAGTCCTCTATTGTTTTGAACTTCTGTCTGTAGAAGTATTCTGTTTTTAGAACTCCAAAGAAGTATTCAATCACTGCGTTATCTAGACAATTACCTTTTCTAGACATGCTTTGCTTGATTCTTTTTTTGTTTAGATGTTTTTGAAATCTTTTATTTTGATATTGGAATCCTTGGTCTGAGTGGACTATAAGACGTCTATATTTTTTGTGTGGAGTTGCTTTCTCAATCATGTCCATTACTAGTTGAACTTTAGGTGAAAAGCCATAAGTAAAGCTTATGATGCTTCTATCATAAAGATCCATGATTGGTGATAGATACACCTTTCTTCCACACACTTTAAATTCCGTTATATCTGTTACCCATTTGCGATTTGGTGCTTTCGCTGTAAAGTTTCTTTTCAGTACGTTTTTAGCTACTTTACCTACTGTTCCTTTATACGATTTATATTTTTTTCGTCTAACTACTGCTAAAAGATCTAATTCTTTCATGATTCGATATACTTTCTTATGGTTTACGATTAATCCGTATACTTTACGTAGTCTTCCTGTAATCTTTCGATACCCATAATTTTGGTGGTGTTTTGCGACTAAGATGATGATTTTCTCTTTTATTTTTTCATCTTTATCTGGATCGTTTAGTTTACTCTTTACTTCATAAAATGTTGATTTCTTCATGCCTGCTGTTTTGAGTATTTCTTTTAGTGTATAGTTTGTATTCGCCTTGATATCGAGAATGACTTTTACTTGTTCTTGTTTTCTTGCTCTTCCCTTTTCTCGACTAAGGCTTTCAGCTTTTTTAAATACATATTCTCAAGTCTTAGTCGTTGGTTCTCAGCTAATAAATCCTTATTCTTGTTAACGTCTTTCTTAAGACCTTTTGGTCTTCCACGACCATCTTCATTTAATGCTTCAAATCCATATTCCAATAAGGTCCTTTCCCATTTGTAAAAGGAACTTGCTGATAGGTCATACTTTCTCTCTGTTTCAAACGCTCCGTGTTCTTGATAATACTTGATAATCTCTAGTTTTTTTCTCCTGAATATGTCTCATTCTTTTTACGCATCAAATCACCACTCTCGTATTTACTGGTCCAATAATACACGGATCTCTTACTTACATTATAAACACGAATAGTTTCTGCTGCACCATTTTTCTTGTAATTCTCAACGACTTCCTTCTTAAACTCTATTGAATATTTTGCCATATAAAAACTGCACCCTTTCTTTTTCATAGTTTCCTATGTCCAAGTTTTTGGGTGCAGTTCAGAGCCGTATCATAAATAATTGCAACTATTGATATGCAAATATGATCAACCTAATACAAAGTTGAAAATCTCAAAAAGCACTATAAGTAGTTTCTCTACTATCCAAAAATATACTGTAAATGCACTTACTGCGATTTGATTAATTGTCATGAAGTTTAACATTAGAATAATTATTGTCACTACAAACAAGGCTAGAATCAGTTTCTTCATATAATCACCTCCTCAAGGTTAGACTACACCTTTAAGAAGATGATAACAACACATAATTAGCTATTCCGGTATTTCCGGAATTTTTTCATCTATCGAATACAGGACTTTTAATTGATTTGTAATTGGATTTATGGATATTATATCAAGTTTATAAAAGTACTTTTGAATCATGTAGTTTGACAATAACAGAAATAGTATGTCAAATAATAGATATGTAAATATGGTTACAATAAACCATTCTGGAACTTGAAGCTGAGAATCTACATTCAGTATCAATCCATACATAAATAATAGAGATATCAAAATAATGTAAATGTTTAGAATAATAGACACTACTAATTTATTAGTTCTGAAATAATCTAAAATGGGTTTAATTGGCTTATTCTTAATAAAAAATATTAATAATATAATTCCCCAAATAAATATCATTATAAAAAGAAGAACTATACTAATATCTTCAGCGCTACTAGTAACACTCGAAAAATAAAAACCAATAATACAAAAAGCAGAGAAAATTGTTATAAAAATTGATATTATTAGAAGCTCTACAGTCTCTCTATATAGCCTTTTTAATTCCAACTCTGTATACACAGATTGATAAACTAACTTGTTTTTTCTTGTATACTTTTTCGTAATTTTTTTGCTTGTCAGTTTCGATACTACTTGTAATATCAAATAACAAAAGAATAGAATAAACTCAATTAAAATAATAGGGTTTAATACTAAAGATGGCACAAATAAGTTTAAGTAGAATGTCAAAAATAGACTTATGCTTATAAACAAACCAACTTTCTTTAAACCAAAATTATTTGATTTAAATGAGACATCATCTACATCAAAATCTTCATAGTCAAAAGGAATTAAATAATTAATGCCTATGTTGAAACCATCAGAGATTTCTTTCAATCTCTGAATCGTGAAGTCAGTTTTCCCTTTTTCCCAATCACTTAAAGTTTTATTTGACACTCCTATCAATTTTGCAGCTTCATCTTGTGTCAGATTTGATTCTACTCTTAGTTTTCTAATTCTTTTACCAATTTCGATTTTGTCATATAACATACATTACACCTACTTATAACTTCATATCATTTACTACTTCCATCAATATTGAGAATGATTTCTTTTCACCATTCCATTCTTCTTGTCTTTTTTTATATTCATCTCTTAACTCGTTCCACTTTTTAGCACCTTTGATCTTTTTATACTTATCCTTGAACATAGCGGACTTCTTCATCTCATTTAATCCCATCTCAGTCTTCTCCTTGTCTTTATATTTGAAGATGCAAAGCCTTCCTGCTTTGTTTGGAGTCATCAATGTAACATCATATGAATGATGAATTTTATCTCCCTCAAGCATTTTGATAGTAATTGCAGATTTCGAATCCTCAGCATTCTTATATCCTTTTTTTATAAAGAAATCATCGAACGCATGTCTGAATCTATCCTTGATTTCTATTAACTTATTTGATCCTTCACCTAATAATGATTGATAGAATATAATTTGATAATCGAAATCAAATCCTTTATTAGGTTTATCAAGTATTAAGTTCCTTTTTGCACTTCCAATGAGTCTAAAGTAAAAACTATAATCATCAATTACAGAATTAACATACTTAAATGCTTCTGAGAACAACGAGCGAAACTCTTTTGTGTCTTTTTTCTTTTTATACTCCATTATCATATCCCCCCTGAATATGATCTATATAAATATGCTTGGATTTCGATCCATATATTCCATTGTCTAAATTAGCCTTATTTATATCTGTTATTAATCCTTTCCTGTATTCAACTGGTATTATATTTATCAATGAAGTCAGATACCTAGTTATTAAATCAACTCTTTCTTCAATAGACTTTTTTGTTGTTTTTGTAGAATTCTGATCAATCATTAGTAGGCTGTGATGCATCACTATGTTTCTTAGCTTCCCAACATTTTTAATATCGTCTATCGTAAAATCAAATTCAGGTAATATATTTGGAGCAAAGTGTTCAAATAAATCAAGTATTACAGAGAATAGCATTTTAGACCTTTTAAAGAAGCTGTATCCATAATCTGGATTCTGTATAAATTTAAAATCTTGATATTTATAATCGCTTGTATACATTATCAATTTGGATCCTTTGTACTCTAGATTTTTATATAATTCGTTTCGAAGAAATTCCTCAGTTACAGATAGATACATGTAGAGCTTTTCTCTCAAATATTTGTCATACCTAATAAACCCAATGACTTCATCACTAATTATATAATCAGACTCTTTTACTACTTTTAAACTTTCTACCACTTCTCTAACAATACCAAAACCTTTTTCAGCAATATGCTTGTTAAAGATACTCCAATCAGTAACTTCTACATAATCTAACATTGTATTACCCTCTTTATTAAATGGATTTATACTTTAATTTTCCAATTTCATTTTTAGTTCTAATTTATTTTAAACAGCATTTCTTATATTCTAATCCAGATCCACAGTAGCAGGGATCATTTCTACCAATATTTGAAATCTTTATTCAAATTCCTCTTTTGAATATTTTTCTTCCACAGTTTTATACTCATTTTCCACCTGTAGAATTATCTCTGCTTTCTCAGCGAATACTTCCTTCAATTTACTTAAAATCTCAGTATAAATAATCTTCTCTGCTGGATTTACAATGTCCTCAATATTTTCATCAAATTCGCACTCATTATCTATAATAAGACCCAATAAATCATAGGTGTTTTGACCATCGATTTCTGTTATAAGCTCGTAATTTATCCCATCTTTTGAATACTCACCTTTTTTGTTATGTATTCTTAATAGTTTCATATTTATCTTTCCTTTCATTGTATAGTTCTTCTCCCGATTCCATTGAGTTAATCAAAACATCATACTCTAAAACATCGTTCCCATACTTGTCCTTTAGCATCTTTTCCCCAAACTTACCGCTATATATATTAAATTTCATATTTCCTTCTTTTTTCACATCAGTAAATACAATGTAATTGGGAATCAAACTAACACCAATTGTATTATTATGAGTGGCAATGAACACAGTTGAGTCGTTCGATATTTCATGTATAAGATTAATAATTTCATCCCTTAGAAATAAATTATCGAATGATCCTTCTGGCTCGTCTATAAGTACAAAATCATACTTCCTACAATCATCTAGTTTTTTTATTAGGCTGTATTCAGACCTTTGTCCTCCAGATAGTTTAACATTATATTCATTAATCACTTCATGATAAACACCGAAAAACATCTTATAAATTAGATCATTTGATGTTAAAGATTCTGATAATTTTATCATATAATTATAGGGTTCATCGTAGTGATTTTCAAAAATCTCTCTGCAACCTTCAGTAACTCCTGAAAATTTCCTAGCCTCAGTTACATTATCGAATGACTTACTATATGTAATCAACTTAAACTTAGATAAAGGTTTCTCAAAAACAATTTGATCTTTCTTATATTTTGGTACAACCGCATTAAACTTATTCACCATTACTTTGTTATACAATATACTTTTAAAGTTTATTTCAGGCAATTGTGGAATTCTAGATAATACTCTCAATTTCCCTTTTGTTGATGTAATGAACTCATTAGTTTTATTAATAATATAGTTGTTTTTTCGATTTACTCTATATTGCTTAATGGTCGAAATTATAGCCTTTTGCAAATCTTTCTTACTAAGTTCTTTGAATAGAACTTCGTTATAGAATTTGCTCTGAAGTATGTAATCTAGACTAACTATAATTTTCTTGTGCTCATCTATCTCAAATAAATCAAATGTATTATGATCGTAAATTGCAACTTTGGAATATATATCTTTTTTATACTTTGTATTGGCTTTTTCTTTTAGGGTATTAACATATTTAGAGATGTCGTCAAGGTCCAAATCAATATCTATAGTTAGCATTTTATTTACAAGAGTCCTGAACTCAGATAAATACAAATTGGTACTATCCGCAAATTCTCCTTGAATTTTCTTTTGAAATTCTTCAACTTTACTCGATTCAGTTAACTCAAACTGCCTTATATATTTAACACTATTACCAGCTTGATCATTTATCATATTCAAAAAGTGTGTTTTTCCACTTGATCTTCTTCCCATAAGTACATTTAACCTAGTCGAAACAGAAATACCAGCTTCATCAATAACAAAAGCCTCAATAACTCTATCAGAATTCAACCAAACTCGCGATTTATCACTAACTGCAACTTTCATAGAATTTATATTTATTGAATCTACATCCAAAAATGTCTGTTTAAATGAACCTTTAAACTCTGAGTTCATTCTTGAATCACTAAATAATAACGGTGTAAGAACGCCAGCATTTCTTGTTACTACCCATTTGTTAGCACTGCTAACTTCCCCACAAGAGATGTTAGGATTAATTTCGTTGATTTTGCTTAAACTTAGTGATTTATCTTTTTTATAATGAGGAATAATTAACAGTTCAGAATAATTACTAAATACTTTGTGAAAATCAGAAATGCTGATGGAATCATTCTCATCAACTATCATAGTACTAATAGCTTGGCATTTCGTACTAAAGTCATCCACATTCGAGTTATTATCTATTACTAATATGTGCCCTTTTTCTATATCAATTTCAATCCCCGGAAGAACATCTATGCTCAAATGATCTTTAATATGGTTAAACTGTGTTTTGTCAAAAAGATTATGATTTGTAATAGCAATACAATCAATCTGGTTTTCCTCGACATATTTCTTAAGTATACTAATATCAAAAATTAACTCATCTTCATAAAATGCACTAACAGTATGAATATGTAAATCAAATTTTTTCATATCTTTCTCTCCTTAAAAACTGCCCTCAAAAGAGGACTTTATAGTTTTCCCCTTAGTTTTTCTTATTTATATTATATCACACCCTATTATAAATAACAGGTCATATAAGACCCCAAAAGAAAAAGCCCAAAAGGGCTTTGTTATGATGTGCATACCATAAGTTGCATCTATTTGTGATACGGCTCGTTGTTGTTTATTCTAAACGAACTGTATATTTGTTCTAGTATTTCCACTACCCCCACTACCTCCACTACCCCTAATTTTGAGTGAATAACACACGCGAAAATGATCATAAAATCTCATTTACAGTCTCAATAGGGTTTCCCTATTATAACATGTTTTAAGGGTACAAATTTGAGTGAAAAAATACATAAAAAAGAACATTTTTGCAAACAAAAAACCGGAGAATATCGCAGTGGTAAGACAATCTGCTTTTATCTCCGGATACGGGCTTAGATGGTGGAGAGTACTGGACTTGAACCAGCGACCCCTTGCTTGTCGAGCAAGTGCTCTCCCGGCTGAGCTAACCCTCCATCGCTATATCTATTATAAGTTATTATTATAATTTGTCAACGGAAAACAAACAAAAAAGCATCCGAAGATGCTTTTTAATATTATCTGTTGTAGAATTCAACAATTAGGTTCTCTTTGATGTCAGTTAAGATCTCTTGACGTTCTGGATAACGAACATAAGTTGCTTCAAATTTGTTTTCATCAAAGCTAACAAATTCTAAACGGTTTCCAGCATGTTCTAAACTTTCAGTAACAATTTCGAACTTACGTGCTTTTTCACTTAACGTTACAATTTGACCTGGTTCAACGCGGTAAGATGGAATGTCAACGCGTTTGTTGTCAACGCGAACATGACCATGACTTACTAACTGTCTTGCTTGACGACGTGTTTTTGCAAACCCGATACGATAAACAAGATTGTCTAAGCGACTTTCAAGTAACACTAAGAAGTTTTCACCGTGTTTACCATCCATTTTTTTCGCTTCGTTGAATGTTTTTCTAAATTGCTTTTCGTTCATACCATAAGTATAACGTACTTTCTGTTTTTCATGAAGTTGTTGTCCATACTCACTTAATTTTGAACGACGTTGTCCATGTTGACCTGGAGCATAAGGACGTTTGTTTAATTCTTTTCCATTTTCTAAGATAGAATGTTTTAAACGACGCGCTTTTTTCCAAATCGGACCAGTGTATCTAGCCATTGTGTTTCCTCCTTTTATTTATTTGCACAAAAGAGTAATAACGATCTATTAATCAGAATGTTTTAATGGGTTCGCCTTGTCAGCAAAGACTACTAACAACCCTGTTACGGAACATTCAGCAGTTAATAAATGATTATTTAGCTGCCTTTATTACACATGCGCACAAATCATTATAATAAAGTTATCTTAAAAAGTCAATCAATTTAGTGATTATCTTTTCTAAATAACGTTTATCTATTTCATTAAAGCGTTCTTTGATGGGAGCGTCAATATCTAAGACACCATATAAGGAGTCATTGATAACGATTGGAACGACAATTTCACTTTCTGAATGACTGTCACAAGCAATATGTCCTTCAAACGTATGGACATCTTTTACAACCAATGTCTCTCGTTTTTGAGCGCTTGTTCCACATACGCCACTACCCAAATGAATTAATGTACATGCTGGGAGCCCTTGGAAAGGTCCAAGGGTCAATTTTTCACCATCAAATAGATACACCCCAACCCAGTTAATCTCAGTCATGTAATAATTAAGTAGTGCACTAAAGTTTGATAATGTCGATATAGTGGTATCTTGGTTACTTAGTAAGTATTGCATATCGTCTAAAATGGCACGATATTGTTGTTCTTTATCGTTTGGTATCGTTTTAGCACTAAACATATGTATCACCTAACCTAGATTTTAAAGTAAAACGTGACAAAATGCAACTGATTGTGTTAAGATAAGTGATGTTTAGGAGTGATAGTATGTATGAACGTATTTTAGTACGTTATGGAGATTTAACGCTTAAGGGGAAAAATAAGCGTTTTTTTGTAAAACAAGCGAATAAATTAGTCAAAGAAAAAGTGAAAAGTGATAAGGTAAGTTATGAACGTAATCACGATCGATTATATATTAAACTGAATGGTGAAGATCCACAAGTTGTTATTGATGGACTCAATCATGTAAGTGGGTTATCAAGTTATAGCTTAATTAAAAAAGTAGACACAGATTTAGAGACAATAAAAAAAGAATCATTAGCCATATTAAAACAAGAAATCACACAACCAGGCATCCTATTCAAAGTCGACGTCAAACGTGCTGATAAAACCTATCCGATGATTAGCCCTGAGGTTACGAAAGAACTCGCTAAATATGTGCTTAGACGGACACAAGGCTTAATCGTTGATGTGCACAACCCAGAACTCGTTTTAAATGTAGAAATCCGACGAGAAGGGGCATATATTTATTGTCATAAAATAAAAGGTATGGGAGGCTACCCTGTTGGTATGGGTGGTAAAGGATTATTGATGATGAGTGGTGGTATTGATTCTCCAGTTGCCGCTTTTCAAGCTATGAAACAAGGGATCGATATCGATTTAATTCATTTTGAATCAACCCCGTTAACCAGTATTGAAAGTGCTCAAAAAGTCATTGATTTGGCAAAAAAATTAAGTGTTTATGCGCCGGGCAATACGATAAAACTTCATATGGTTCCGTTTGAAGAGATGCATCAGGCTTTATTAAATCATGTACATGATTCGTACCAAATCACCATTATGCGCAGAATGATGTATCGGATTGCAGAACAATTTGCCAATAACCACGACCATCAAGTAATTATTAATGGTGATAGTGTGGGCCAAGTAGCTTCACAAACATTAGAAAGTATGACTGTTGTCAACAATGTCATTAAGATGCCAATCTTAAGACCTTTAGCCACAACAGATAAACTTGATATTATCGCAATGAGTAAAGATATTGATTGTTATGATATTAGTATTCGTCCTTTTGAAGATTGTTGTACCGTGTATGTTCCTAAAAGTCCAATAACGAAGCCGAGAGAAAACAACTGTTTAGGGCAAGAAGAAGGGTTTGATTATCAATCGATTATTGAACGTATCATACCGAAAATAAAAACCATCGATGTGACTGAAAATTTGAATTTGGATTTAACTGTCGGAGGCTTTACAGTTCAAAATGCATTATAGTTTGCTTACAAACAAAAAATAGATATACTAAATATGAGGTGAGAAAATGACACGATTATTTAGTATGGTATCAGTGGTGATTATGGTATTGACATTAGCAGCATGCAACAGTCAAGAATACACAGATATTTCCAATGAAGAACTTAAAACCATGTTAGCAAATGAGAAGTATCAGTTTGTTGATGTTAGAACGAGTGAAGAGTTTTATACAGAACGGATTCCAGGGTTTACCTATAATATTGATTATTATATGCTGGTTGAAGACTACAGTTTACTCGATCGATTAGATAAAGATGTTCCAGTTGTTATTATGTGTAATAGTGGTAATCGAAGTGCCGATGCCGCAGAGATATTTGTTGACCAAGGATTTGAAACCGTCTACAACCTTGAAAACGGAATTGTAGAGTGGGACGGAGAAACAGAGTAATCTGTTTCTTTTTTGTTGTTTCATGATATAATAGATATGGTGATTTGATGAAAATAACAAGTGTAAACAATAAAACAATTAAAGAAGTGACCAAACTTCATCAAAAAAAGTATCGAGATCAAGCAAAACAGTTCATTTGTGAAGGCTATCATTTATACGAAGAAGCGAAAGCGCATGGGATAGTAAAGCACATTTATACTACTGATGAAACGATTAAAGGACAAAATGTGACCTATGTTAGTAAACATGTGCTTGAAAAACTTGCGAATACCAAACGTCCGCAAGGAGTGGTTACGGTCTGTAAGATGTTAGAGAACACTAATCTATCTGATAAAGTTTTGTTATGTGACCATGTTCAAGATCCTGGTAACTTAGGAACGTTAATTCGAAGTGCACTAGCTTTTGGGTTTGAAACGATTGTCTTAGAAGAATCTGTAGATATCTATAATGATAAAGTATTGAGAAGTACACAAGGGGCGTTCTTTCAAATGAATATCATCACACAAAATATCTTGGAATTCATCAATAGCCATTCGGACTATTACTACATAGGAACCGCGTTATCTAACCAACAATTAACGGATATAACCCACTCAGAAAAGGTTGGTATTATCGTTGGTAATGAAGGGTCGGGTATTTCAAAAGAGATTCTTGAAAAAACGAACATTAATGTCACAATTCCAATTCAAAAAATTGATAGTTTAAATGTCGGGGTCGCAGGCAGTATTGTGATGCACTTTATCAGCGATTTTACTTGATTTCATCCCCTTAGTATGGTAAAATACTTACGCATATGAGTTAGAGAGTGGGTCCACACCCACTCTTTTGTTTGAAAAAGGAGGCCATTATGAAAGACATAACAAAAGCCATTAAAACCATAGTCGCAGACAATAACATGTATTGTTATGATGTGTTATATGAACGTGAAAAAGAGCGATTCTTCGTTCGGGTCTTACTTGACAAAGAAACAGGTATCACCATTGATGATTGCCAAACGATTAGCCAAGAAGTCAGTACAAAACTCGATGAATTAGATCCATTTAAAGATCCTTATTATTTAGAAGTAATGAGTGCTGGGATTGAACATGAGTTACGTAATGATGAAGAAATCAAATTATCGTTAGGAAAAAAAATATTTGTAAAAACCTATGAACAAGTTTTCACAGGGACATTACTTAAATATAAGGATGGGTTACTAACCATTCAAATAGACAATAAAAACACAGTGGACGTTAGTGCGATTGATGCACAAGAATTACGTCTTAGTATATAAGAAGGAGGTTGATAACCATGATTCGTAAAGATTTTTTCAAAGCACTTGAGATACTTGCCCAAGAACGTGGGATTGAAAAAGAAAAAATATTAGACATCTTTGCAAGAGGGTTATTAAACGCGTATAAGAAAGAACATCAAACCAGTGATAATGCACGTATTGAATTTAATGAAGACAAAAATGAAATTTTACTCGTCGCAGAATATACTGTTGTTGATGAAGTAGAAAATCCTGGCGAAATTAGTTTGAAAGACGCCCGCAAAAAACGTAAAACAATTAAAATTGGTGACACGTTAAAAGTTAAAGAAAAACCCAATGAATTTGGTCGTATTGCGGTTTCGAGTGTAAAGCAAATTTTAACACAAGGATTAAAGCAACTAGAACGAGAACGTCAATACGAAATCTTTAAAGCTAAAGAAAACGAAATGATTAATACAAAAGTTGTTAGTTATAATCGTGATTTTGTCACCTTAGATTTAGGGCAAAACATGGAGACAAGCTTACCAAGAAAAGAACTGCTTAAAACAGATGATGTTTCCGAAGGAGCACGTTTAAGAGTGTATATCACAAAAGTTGACATGACAACCAAAGGACCAAAAGTATTTGTTTCACGGACCGATAAAAACTTAGTGAAACGATTGGTTGAACAAGTCTGTCCAGAAGTGCAAGATGGTACTGTTGAAATTATGGGCTTAGCTCGTGATCCTGGAGACCGTGCTAAAATTGCAGTCTATTCTCATGATGAAAACGTTGATCCTGTAGGGTCAGTTGTTGGATACAAAGGAGCACGTATTAAAGAAGTTTTAGATGCGTTACAAGGTGAAAAAATTGATGTTTATGAATGGTCACCTGATCCAATTGAATTGATATTAAATGCTTTGGAGCCGGCTAAAATTGTTGCCGTTAACCCAAATAAGAAAAAGAAATTTGCTCACGTCATTGTTAAAGACAAAGATTTAACGTCTGCTATTGGGAGTGGTGGACAAAATGCCAAACTTGCTGCGCAATCGAGTGGATGGAAGATTGAAATTAAGTCAATATCTCAGGCGAAAGAAGATGGTATTCGTTACCGTCGCATTGATATAGATGATGAAGAAGAATAGAAAAGTTCCACTTAGAACGTGTGTTATCACACAAGAACGTCTTCCAAAACAGCATTTATTGCGTGTTGTAAAAACAAAAGATGGCAACATTTTTGTTGATGAAACACAAAAAGCCAATGGACGTGGCGCATATGTCAAACGTGATGTTTCAGTGATTAAAAAAGCACAAAAGAATAAGCGTTTAAATAAACATCTCAACACAGAGGTACCAGATGAGATCTACGAGACATTGCTAAACATGGTAGATTGAGATGGATAAAGTCTTATCGTTATTAGGATTAGCCAAACGCGCAGGGAAACTTGTGATTGGTGAAAAAAATGTATTAGATGCGTTAAAAGAGTTACAACAACCCGTAATCTTTTTAGGACAAGATGCGGGTAGTAATATCAAGGATAAGGTCAACAAAAAAGCGCATCATTACAAGTTGGTTCTGTGTACTAAATATTCTAAAAAAGAGTTATCACAGGCAGTTGGTACACAAAATCATGCAATGATGATGGTGCTTGATAAGGGGTTTAACGATGCTATAAAAAAGGAATTATGATTTTAAGAAAGAGGTGAATTTGATGAGTAAATCCATCAAAAAGCAAAAGAAAGAGGATACAAGATTATCGAATCTTCCTACAGATAAAGAAACAGATTCAAATATATTATATTATGAAGATGGTATGACGGTTGCTGAAGTTGCTGAAGGATTAGATGTAGCTGTTGGTGATGTTATTAAAACATTAATGAACTTAGGTATAATGGCAAATCAAAACCAAACAGTTGATCGTGAAACGATTGAACTTGTGGCACTCGAATTCGGTAAAGAGTTAAAAGATGCACAAATTACAGACGTTTCTCGTTTTGATGAAATGAAAATCGTTGATGATGAAAAAGATCTCGAAGAACGCCCAGCGGTTGTTACAATTATGGGGCACGTAGATCATGGTAAAACAACATTATTAGATACGATTAGAAATACACGTGTAACGGAAGGTGAAGCAGGCGGAATTACCCAACATATTGGGGCATACCAAGTAAAAAAGAATAATCGTTTAATTACGTTTATTGATACACCAGGACATGCGGCATTTACAGAGATGCGTGCCCGTGGTGCACAAGTAACGGATATTACCATTTTAGTGGTTGCCGCAGATGATGGGGTCATGCCACAAACTAAAGAAGCAATCGATCATGCGAAGGCTGCTGAAGTACCAATCATTGTCGCTATTAACAAAATTGATATGGTTGGGGCAAATCCTGATCGTGTAAAACAAGAATTATCTGAATATAATTTAATCCCAGAAGAATGGGGAGGAGAAACCATTTTTTGTGAACTCTCTGCCCTAACCGGTGAAGGTGTTGATAATCTATTAGAGATGATTCAACTTACCGCCGAAATGGAACAATTTAAAGCAAACCCTAACCGCTTTGCCTCAGGGACAGTGATTGAATCACAACTGACTAAAGGACGTGGACCAGTCGCAACATTATTGGTAAAAAACGGAACTTTAAAAGTCGGAGATAATTTTGTTGTTGGAAATACGTATGGACGTGTTCGCGCAATGGTTGATGAAATGAATCAACCATTAGAAGCAGCAGCACCATCAAAAGCTGTTGAGGTTATTGGCCTCGATGATGTCCCCCAAGCTGGTGACTCGTTTATGGTCTTAGAAGATGAAAAACAAGTGCGTACTGTGGCAGAAGAACGCGCACATAGAGCATGGCAAGAAGAACGTGGTGTTGGTCGTGCAATGACATTAGAAGAAATGTTTAAAGACTATGATGATGGGAAAACAAAAGAACTTCGCATTATCATCAAAGGAGACACACACGGGAGTATTGAAGCTTTAAAAGCATCCATTGAACAAATCAATGTTGAAGGAACTAAAATTGATGTGATTCGTTCAAGTGTTGGAACCATTACCGATACCGATGTAACGCTTGCTGTTGCAAGTGGGGCAATTATTGTTGGTTTCAATGTCCGTCCACCAGCAAAAGTACGTGAAAATGCGAAAGAAAAAGGTATTGACATCCGACTTTATAACATCATCTATAAAGCCTTAGATGAGATAGAACAAGCTTTAACAGGTATGTTAGATCCAGTATATGAAGAAGTGGTAACCGGAGAAGCAGAAGTTAGAGATACATTCAAAATCTCTAAAGTCGGTACAATCGCAGGATGTTATGTGACAAGCGGAACTATTGAACGGAATAGTTTAGTGCGTGTCATTCGAGATGGAATCGTTGTATTTGAAGGTAAAATGGCATCATTAAAACGGTTTAAAGATGACGTGAAAGAAGTCAGAAGTGGATTTGAATGTGGTATTATGATTGAACGATTCAACGATATTAAAGTTGGCGATGTCATCGAAGCATCAGTCGAACGTGAAGTGAAACGTACATAATGAGTAAAGTAGAACATCTACAAACCGACATTCAACGTCAACTTTCAAAAATTTATCAAACCGATGTTAAAGATGATCGGATTGGATTTATTACCATTACAGCCGTAAAATTAACAAATGATTATAGTCATTTAACTGTCTACTATACCATTTTAGGTGATGATGAGAAAAAGAAAGAAGCACGCCGTGCATTAGAACATTCTAAAAAATATGTTAGAACCTTGTTAGCGCAACGGGTTCATATGCGCAAAAGCCCTCAGATTCATTTCAAATACGATGAATCACTTGAGTATGGTAACCGCATTGAACGTGGACTGAAAAAAGTGTTACCGGATGATGACGAATAAATGAATAACGAAAAAGACTAATTTCATAGTTGAAATTAGTCTTTATTTTATAGTTAATTTACGCGATTGTAGGTTTGATTTGGACTTTCGGTTCGAATGTAATATAGAGTTTATATAAGAAGAATCCAATGACTGCGATAATGATATTACTACTTAACATTGCATACCAGATACCACTACTTCCGAGATCGGTAAGATTTTTGAAGGCTAAGATTAAAGGAATCCGGATACCCCATAAGCGAATGATTCCGAGCCAGAATGTCAAATGTGTTTTACCATTTCCGTTATAAACACCAATATAGGTTTGGAAAATCGCCATTAATGGTAACCCTATAAACAAGTAATACATATAAGTGACAGCCAAGTCTAGTGCAAACGGGTTATCGGCAAGGAAAATTTTTGCCATGGGTTCTCTTACAAAGAATCCAATTACAGCCATTGATGTCATTAATACAAGACTTAAGCGTAAACCTTTATAAAAGGTTTCTTTTGCTCTTTTAGGATTTAAATTACCAATATTTTGTCCAATATAAGCACTAAGTACGCCACCTATAGCCATAACAGGATGTAAGAACATACTAGCTATACGGTTCCCAATGTTAAAAGCTGCGGCGGTTTCTTCACCATATGATAAAATGAAACCATTTAAAACACCAAATCCAATCGCTGTAATAGCTTGGCCAAAGGATGCGGGGATTGCGGTTGAAATAATCTCTTTCACAATATCAATATTCGGTTTTAAATAGCGACTGTAAATATGAATACCTGTCTTAGATTTTAGCAACAACACAAACGCAAATGGCATAATCACAACATTGGCAATGACAGTGGCTAACGAGGCTCCGCGAACACCTAAATCAAATCCGTTTATTGTAAAAGCAAGTGATCTATTGAACACCGTGACATTTTGAAAAATGTCAAGCTGGTCAACAATCATAATCGGAGATAGTATGGTGTTTAAAACCATTGCGACAACCCCCAAGATAACGGGTGTTATCGTATCACCACTACTTTGTCTAATGGCAGTAAAGGCAAAAAATAGAAATAGAAATGGGAGTTCAAATGCACGTATGCGTAAATACCCTATACTGTTTTCTAATGTGAATCCTTCCGCACCCATTAAATGCATAATTGGACTTGCTAGAAAGAAACCAAGGACATTCATTACGAGTCCAATTATTAACGCAATCATAACCAGATGCGTTGCGTATTCACGACTTCTTTCAAATTGGCTAGAGCCATATAACTGACTAATTAATGCAGTCCCTGCAACACTGAGCCCCATCCCTAATGATATATAGGTAAATGTAATTGGAAATGTTACGCCAATAGAGGTAATAGCTTCAGATGCGTACCCATCAATTTTGGATACGAAATACATGTCAATTAAATCATGTAAAGTTCTAATTAAATTGTTTAGCATTAGTGGAAATGCTAGTAAAATGAGTCCTTTGTAAATATTGGGATCTTTTAAAATTAAGTAACGTTTTTTATCATCGACACTCATTATTGTCACCTTCTCACTAATCTAGTATACCATTTTGACAAGGTTTGTAAACATCAATACTGTAAAAAAGTGATATATTGTCACATTTTTGCTTTACGGCTTAGATAAACCATCATTGGAATGACAAATAGGCTTAAAAGTGTCGCAAAAATCATGCCAAATATGAATGTGATTGCCAGTGGTCTAAAGAAATCTCCTCCTGTTATATATAATGGGATAAGACCTAAAATGGTGGTCATACTGGTTAATAAAATGGGTCTGATACGATGCTTCGTTCCAATAATACAAGCAGCTTCTAGGGGCAATAATTGTGTTTGCTTAATAATTTCTTCGATCAGTAAGATACCAATATTAACCGTTACGCCAATTAAACTCACCATACCAATTAATGCGGATACAGTGATATCATAATCAAAAATTAATAGTCCACTTAAACTTCCAATAAACGCAAGTGGTATAGTGGTAAAGATGACTAATGGATAAATGAAATGACGAAACTGTAAAACTAACAATAAATACATAATGACGATGGCAATTCCTCCAGCAATTAAAAGGGCATTTGATAACGTAATGAAGAGTTCATTTTCACCAGTAAATTCAACTTCTGTATTATTAGAAATTTCTTCTAAAATAGTTGCTTCTATATCAACAATGTCGCGATTATGATGCGGTGTAATTGATAAATATCCAGCTGGATGATTATTATAATAATATGTAATAATATCAGTCGGTTCTTGATTAAATGTGACAAGTTGCGTGAGCGGATATGAAGACCCATCACTTAAACTTGTTAATGGAATAATACCTATGTTTTGAGAATGGTCAATCATTAATTTTGTTTGAATCGTGTTATTATTTGTGGTTGTTTGCAAGATTGTTTCCTGTATTAATAGTCGATTCATTAACTGAAGCTGTTCTTGTGATGTGTGTTCATCCATAGATTGAAGAGGACTGAGACGCAAACTCTCCTTTGTCATAGATGTTGTTTTATAAATCGTATCGATTCGCGCATCATCTTGTAAAAGGGTATAAATATGATTGACATCACTAGTTGCGTTTTCACCAGTGAGGATTACTTCTAGTGGGGCATCTGGCGGACTCAGTTTTAGTGTTTTGATCTCAACTGTGACACTATCATCAAACGGAGTTAAATCAAATGTTTCAATAAACGCTAACATATCCGCTTTTTGATAGGTAGTATTGACATATAATCGAGCGCTTGGAGTAAGCATAGGTAAGGCAGTTTGACTAAAATGAAAACGTGGCAAGTCGGTGTTAAATGCTGTTGAGACACCGGTAATATATTCATTTTGATCGAAAATTATCTCTAATTGATTGACTGTCTCACTTAAAGACCTTTCATCTTCACTGATAATATTGACATAAAAGTCTGTTTTTTCTTCACTTGGGTAAAGATTAATATCCCGTGTTGTGACTGTGAAATATCCTATCACAGTCCCTAGTATAAGTATGACTGAGAGGATTAAATAAGGGTGATGTATACTGCGTTTAATCGCATCATCAAACCAGCCATAAGAACGTTTTTTATGGGTTTTTGTTTTAACGAAAAACATCGCTAAAATAGGCGTTAAAATAACGCTTATCAAAAGACTAAGTGCGATTGTAATAAGGACTGTGACAGGTAAACTACGGATAAGTTCGCCAACGAAACCAGGAATAAAAATAATACTACCAAACGCGATCAGTGTGGTGAGTGTTGCGGTAAATATTGGCCAGAAGTTTTTCTTAATCGCAGCCATACTAGCACGTTCTTTTGAGTAACCTTGTTCTAAAAATGTTTTTGTACCTTCTGTTAGGACAATCGCATTATCAACCATCATCCCAATCGACAATATGAGGCCAATGATCGATAACTTATGAAGTTCATAGCCTAATACATATAGCCAAATGATGGTTGTGAAAACAATTGTAGGCACAATTGCAACAACAATCAGACTCTGTCTTATTCCGAGGCCTAACATAATAACAAAAAAGACAATAACGATTGCATATAAGACACTCATCAATAAATTATTGAATTGATCATTGACATCTTCAGGTAAGAAAACGATTGGCGTTATTGTATGATTGGACGTGTTTTCAATTTCAGTAATTAGATTTTGTATTTCAGTTTCATAGACGGTATAGTCGATTCCATCTTTAAAGTTAGCCGCAACAATCACAGAAACATCATCATTATATGTCGTTTGTGTTCCGGGTGTAATATTGAATGATGCCACATCCTCTAGTGTTACTAATGGATTTGCTTGTAGTGGTGTTTGCTTGATAGTCGTGAGTGTGGTGTCATCAATAATATGATCTGTCATAGCCTCTTGACTATCTAAGATGTTGTAAACCGTAAGTGGACTAATATTATATTGAGATAATAACTCAGGATGCAAGACAATCTCGAGTTGTTCAGAATACATATTATGTTGTGAGATATCAATGATATCATCATAGTCACTGAGTTCATCAATTAATGTGTTAGCGGTTATATTTAACGTATCTAACTCGCCAGTTATCATAAAAATCATGCTATTTCTCGCCACATAATGGATTTTATCAACAGAGGTAATAGCTCCGTTTTCATATGTTTTCATCCCGTTTGTTAGTGTCTCTTTAAGGCGGTTAACATTACTGGTATCATATGACAAAACAATCTCAAAAAGCACGGTGTTTTGGATATGCCGTGTTTTGATATAATTAACCTCTTCAAAGTCTTCTAAATAGTCATGGATCGATTGAATGGTTTGATCAAGTGACTGATGATTTGGATCAACAGTAGTTGACACGAGCAAATAGGGTGTTTTCATTGTGGGCATTTCTTGTTTGGGAATATCAGTGGTTAAATACATACCAACCGCCAATAGCCCAATCGCTAGTAAGATGAAAACCCATCGTAATCTAATAATAATCGACATAATAACCCTCCTATACACACATATCGTTATGAAACAATTGTCTCAAACCTACTATTATGATAAACTATATTATAGAGAAGATAAAGCGTTATGAAACTTGTGAAACAAGGAGGCCAAATATGTTTCAAAATGAGAAAGAAGATGTCCGTGTTCGATATACGAGAGAGTGGACATTTGAAGCATTACATCAGTTATTGAAGTCAAAAAAAGTATCATCAATAACAATTTCTCAACTGATCGATAAAGCGGGAATTTCACGCGCAACATTTTACCGTCATTTTCATTCAATGACAGATGTGGTTGAAGCTAAAATACTGTCTTTTTTTAGTCAGTTATATGATGATTTAGTTTCTTTGTACTCAAGTGACATGCCTGAAGATGAACAATATTTAATTCGTTATTTCTTTGAAAAAATCAACCAAGAAAAAGAAATGGTAGACGTTGTTTTAAAGACAAAGTGTGATTATATGATGGTAAATGGTATACTAAAGTTAATTACGTATTTTAAAGATCAGTTCTACCCGATTATGATTAATAACACAACAGCCGAAACGTACACATTAGAAATTGTTGCCTCAAGTGCATGGACACTCTTATCACGTTGGCATAAACGGGGGAAACAAGAAGCACCTAATGAACTGGCTACAATTTATTCACAAACATTTCGCCAAGTATCGATGGCGCTATTTGAAAATCGACATATTTCGAGGTGACACGAATGACATTAAAAGAGAAAATTGCCTTAATACCAAATAAACCAGGGTCTTATCAGTTTAAAAATGCCGATGGGAAAATTATTTATGTTGGGAAAGCCAAAGATTTAAAAAAACGGGTAGCCTCTTATTTCACAGGAAGCCATGATGCTAAAACAGCTCGACTTGTGATGAATATCGCTGATATCTCTTATATTATGACAAAAAGTGAGTTAGATGCGTTATTATTAGAACTGAACTTAATCAAAAAATATAATCCCCGATATAATATTATGTTAACGGATGATAAAACCTATCCATATATTGAAATCACGAATGAGATGCATCCCAAACTGATTATTACACGGAATGTTAAAAAACAAAGTGGCCGACTCTTTGGTCCCTATCCTAACGTTAAAGCAGCTAGAGAAACTGTCCGTATACTCAATAAAATATATCCCCTTAGAAAGTGTGACACACTCCCTAAACAAGAATGTTTATATTACCATATAGGACAATGTCTAGCACCATGTATCAACCCAATCAAAAAAGCCGATTATAAACCAATCATTGACGATATTAGACGCTTTTTAAAAGGGGATACAAAAGCTGTAATAAAAACGCTCGAAACGCAGATGTATCAAGCGAGTGAAGCATTAGAATTTGAACGCGCTAATGAATATAAAAAAACGATTGAAGATATTAAAACAACGACAGAAAAACAACGAATCAATCTAAATGATATGAAAGACCGGGATGTGATTGGATACTATGATGATGATCACTTATTATCAATTGAAATCTTTTTCATTCGAAATGGTAAAATCACCGCAAGACATCAAAAACTGGTTGAAATCTATACCGATCCGATTACCTCATTAATCGATTACTTATCGCAGTTTTATGATCGTGAAGCAATCCCTAAAGAGGTCTTTATTCCAGAATCATTAGATGATGCTTCCTTACAAGAATTTTTAAATACAAAAATCCATATCCCGAAACGAGGACCCAAAGCGAAGTTGCTTCAACTAGCTATTGATAATGCCAAACAAGCGTTACTAGAAAAACGTACCGTCATTAAACGTGAATATGAACGAACGATTGGCGCAATTGAAAGAATCGGTGAAAAACTTCATATTCCAACCCCACATCACATCGAAGCCTTTGATAACTCAAATCTTTTTGGTAGTAATGCAGTCAGTTCATTGGTTGTTTTTAAAGACGGCAAACCAAGTAAAAATGATTACCGAAAATTCAAAATTAAAAAAGCCCAAACAGATTCAGACTTTGCGATGATGAAAGAAATACTTTATCGTAGATATTACCGGGTGTTAATGAATGACCTCCCGAAACCTGATTTAATTTTAGTTGATGGGGGAAAGCCACAACTCACAGCGGCAAAATCAATATTAAGCGATTTTAATCTTGATATTCCTTTAGCTGGACTTGTGAAAGATAAGAGTCACTCAACCAATCATTTATTGACAGAGAACTTTGAAAGTGTGCCGCTTAAAACAACCTCAGATGCCTTTCATCTACTCACGCGGATTCAAGATGAAGCTCATCGATTTGCGGTTAATTATCATAAGAATGTCCGATCAAAAGGCATCTTCAACTCTGTTTTAGACGATATTCCAGGGATTGGTAAAAAAACTAAGGAAAAACTATTGAAAAAATACAAAACAATACATAAAATGAAGTTAGTCAGTTTAGAAGAGTTAAAAGCTTTAGGATTAACTGAGCCCCAAGCCCAAAACTTAATCTACGCATTAAAAAAGGAGTAAATTATGGTTATCACAGGAAGAATATATGCGATTAATCCCGATGATCGTATTATCGCAATCAAACACAAACGCGCCATAAGATATTATTACATTCAACGATCACTCTTTAGTGATATGGCAAAATACTTAACACCTAATCGCTTTGTTCAGTTTAAAATATACGATGATCAAACACGTGTTCGTTCAGGTGTAAAAGTTGAAACAATTGATCATTTTATTCGGATTATGTCGATTCGTAAGCGGGAAAATATTGTCTATTATGATACCCGTAAACATAAACATGAAACGCGTGATTTGCTGAATAATTTAGACTACAAATGCTTTTTAGACTTAGAGATGAGTATGCATCCATATTATGTCGATAAAACATTTGTTCAAGAAGTGATTCAAGTAGGATACCTGTTAGTTGATAAGAATGATAATGTTATTCAACGTTATGAAACAATGGTGAAACCTACGCGACATAAATCGATTACAAAACGTACCAAAAAGTTTTTGAATATCACCCAAGAAGATGTCAATAAAGGGATTAGTTTTCACGAATTTTATGAACACTTTGAAGCAATGTTAAATGAATACAACCCAGCGATTTTCATTTGGGGTAAAAACGATTATTTAGCATTAAGAGATGGATACCGTGTTAATGATTTACCATCCCTTAAACCAGTGACACGGTATATTAACCTATTACAGCTTCATAAAAACTACTTCCATTTACAAAACGATATTGGTTTATTTAACTGTCTTAAACTGTATCAAAATATTAAACGGCAACAAGTTCATGATGCATTAGAAGATGCCAAAGCCACATTCGATATTTACAAAGGCTTTAAACGCGTCTTGAATGGCAAATTGCGGATGAATCTTAAAAGGTAATATTGTTTGAAAATACTCATGTAACAGGATAGGGTAATGATGACAATGTCTAACATACTAATCAATCATTAAGATATAACACAGCCTTCGAATGAAGCTAATATCCATTGATGAGACAAAACGATACTTCACCTAAATGATCGATTTCACCATCATTTTCACGATCACTTTTCACTCATTGATGCCTAAAGGATGAACACAGTTATGTGTTCTTTTTTTTAGGCAGGAACAATATTTTATAAAAGCCTATAAATAAGTATTGACAACGCTTACATTATTCTATATAATAACGGTTGTTAAGGGATGATACAGAGGAGCGTTCAATGGGTAACATATTTGTGTGTATGGTGTGGACCTGTAGGAATTTGTGAAGGCATTGAACGCCGAAAAATATAGTCAACCACAGATTATATTTTGATGGATAAAGGGACGCTTTACCCATTGTCATTTAAATGATGAGCTGTTTATGGAGACATAAACAGCTTTTTTATATTTTAAAGGAGGTTACAAAAATGAAGATTGGACAATCGATTCAAGACATTCAGATTGGTGATGAAGCACGTCAATCAAAAACAATTACACAAGAAGATGTAGAACAATTCGGAGACATTATTCAAGATCATAACCCGGCACATTTTGATGAAGACTACGCGAAACAAACCATGTTTAAAACACGTATTAGTCATGGTATGTTAGTAGGATCACTATTTTCAGGACTAATTGGAACAAAATTGCCAGGGAATGGCACAATTTATACTAAGCAATCACTTAAATTTACTAACCCGGTGTATTTTAACGATGTCATTACCGCAACCATTACAGTCACGCATATTAATACTGATAAAAATCGTGTGACATTAGATTGTAAAGCTGTGAATCAAGATGGTGAGGTTGTGATTGTTGGTGAAGCTGAAGTCATGCCACCCAAAAAACAGGAACATAACGATGAATAAACACTTAGCATTAGATAATGTATCAACGCATCTCTTTGATGGGATGACCCTTATGGTTGGTGGCTTTATGTGTGTTGGCACCCCTGAAGCATTAATTGATGAAGTCGTCAAATCAGGGGTTAAAAACTTAACGATTATTTGTAATGATGCCGGCTTTGAATCACAAGGTGTTGGCAAATTAATTAAGCATAATCAAGTATCGCACTTAATTGCTTCACATATAGGCTTAAACCCTTATGCGGGAAAACTAATGAGCCAAGAAAAAATGCAAGTAACGCTTGTACCACAAGGAACACTAGCTGAACAAATTCGCGCTAAAGGCCACGGACTCGGTGGATTCTTGACACCAACAGGTGTTGGAACCATTGTTGAAGAGGGGAAAGATATTATTAAAATTGATCATAAAGCCTATTTATTAGAAACCCCTCTAAGCGCAGATCTTGCCTTAATTTTAGCAGATAAAACGGATCAATATGGGAATGTTGTTTACGCAAAAACAACACGCAACTTTAATCCTTTAATGGCTATGGCTGCGGATAAAACAATCGCTTATAGCCGCAAGGTTGTTGATCACATTGATCCTGACAATGTGATGACACCACATATATTTGTTGATTATGTTTGTCAGGAGGAAAGCCATGAATAAACAAGAAACAAAAATATTTATCGCAAAGCGCGTTGCTCAAGAGTTACATGATGGGGATGTTGTCAATCTTGGGATTGGACTTCCCACCCTTGTAGCGAATTATATTCCAAAGCATATGACAATTTATCTTCAAAGTGAAAATGGGTTATTAGGCTTAGGACCTAAACCTGATGAAGACCATATTGACCCAGATATTTCTAATGCAGGTGGCCAACCGGTTACATTGCAACCTGGGGGTATGTATTTTGATAGCGCAACCTCATTTGGTATTATTCGTGGTGGCCATGTCGATATGACCGTCTTAGGTAGTTTACAAGTGGATGAGACAGGGTCATTAGCTAATTGGATTATACCGGGAAAACTTGTACCTGGTATGGGTGGTGCGATGGATTTAGTCACTGGGGCAAGAAAGGTGATTATCGCCATGACACACACCAATAAAGGTAATCCTAAAATCTTGAAACGCTGTACTCTACCATTAACCGCTGAACATGAAGTTGACATGATTATTACAGAAATGGGCGTTATGACCATTGAAGATGATGGGATTCATCTGATAGAATACAATCCAATGTTTACTTTAGAAGACATACAAGCACATACAGAAGCAAACTTAATAATCGATAATCCAAAACAAATGGTGGTGAATTAAATGGAAAAAGCAATGATTAGAATGCGTCTATCAACCCAAGAAGCACACTATGGTGGTGGCTTAGTCGATGGAGCACACACATTAAAATTATTTGGTGATGTTGCGACAGAGTTATTGATTCGTCATGATGGAGATGAAGGCTTATTTCGAGCATATGAAAGTGTAAATTTTTACGCACCACTTTATGCTGGGGATTACATTGAAGTCACTGGTGAAATTACCCATGTTGGCAACACCTCGCGTAAAATGCGCTTTAAAGCGTACAAAGTGATTACTGCTAATCCAGAGATTGGCCCATCTGCGGCCAGTGTCTTAGATGATAAAATCTTAGTTGCCGACGCAGAAGGAACGTGTATTGTGCCTAAGGAAAATCAATGATAATATGGAGAAACTCGTAATCACTGCGGCTATTTGTGGCGCAGAAGTAACTAAAGATGATAATCCATATGTTCCTTACACAACCAGAGAACTCGCCGAAGAAGCTTATCTTGCAAAACAAGCAGGTGCGAGTATAATTCACCTGCATGTAAGAGAGGATGATGGCACACCAACGCAATCTAAAGAGCGTTTTGAAGAAGCGATTATCGCTATTAAAAAACGCTGTGGTGATATCATTATTCAACCTTCTACTGGTGGGGCGGTTGGGATGACCAATGATGAACGATTAGCCCCAATTGCATTACATCCTGAAATGTGTACGCTTGATTGCGGGACCGTTAATTTTGGGGGTAATGAATTTTTTAAGAATACGGAGTCAGACATCATTTATTTCGCAGAAAAAATATATGCTAACAACATCATGCCAGAACTAGAATGCTTTGGTAAAATGCATCTTGATCACATCTTAAAACTACATAAAGAGGGCATAATAAAGTCCCCTCTTCATTTTAGTTTTGTTTTAGGCACCCGTGCTGGCCAACAAGGCACAGAACGTGATTTTACCTTTTTAACCCAAAGTTTACCCGCTGAAGCGACTTACACAATCACAGGAATCGGCAAGTATGAGTTATCACTTGCGGAACTAGCCATTCAAGATGGTGGCCATGTACGTGTTGGTTTAGAAGATAATATTTATCTTAAAAAAGGCGAACTTGCTAAAGGGAATCAAGAACTTGTTGAAGCAGTTGTTAAATTAGCCCATAAACACAATAGACCCATCGCTACAGTAGAAGAAGCTAGACATATTTTACGACTAAAGGAGGCAACACAATGACAACATGTCGGTATGGAACCAACCGTGTTATCAAGCCGAAAGGAGTCTTACCTCAAGCGGCGACGAAATTAGATAACACAATGACACCGTATCCCAATGAATTACTGATCACAGTAGATACATTAAATATTGATAGTGCATCATTTACTCAAATAAAAGAGGCCTGTAAAAGTGATAAAGATAAAATGAAAGAGATGATTTTAGAGATTGTCTCAAATCGCGGTAAAATGCAAAACCCCGTGACAGGCAGTGGTGGTATGTTGCTAGGGTATGTCAAATCAGTCGGAAAAGACTTCCCAACATCACCAAAAGTCGGCACCAAAATAGCAACCCTTGTGTCTTTATCATTAACCCCATTAAAGATTGATGAGATTATTGATATTAATTTAAAGACAGACCAAGTCAAAATCAAAGGCGAGGCGATTCTGTTTGAAAGTGGTATTTATGCTGAAATCCCTAACGACTTAAATGAACTCGTTGCCCTTGCTGCATTAGATGTTGCGGGCGCACCTGCGCAAGTAGATAAACTCGTTAAACCAGGTGATACAGTTGTTATTATCGGCGCCGCAGGAAAAAGTGGATTACTTTGTTCATATCAAGCGAAAAAAAGTGTTGGAAAAGATGGAAAAGTCATCGCCGTTGTTAATGAAACCAAACAAATCGCATTCTTAGAAGAACATCATGTATGTGATGAGATTATTTTAGCCGATGCGACTGATGCGATGAATGTCTATAACGCAATTAAAGACGTCGCGCCAGATTTAGCTGATGTTACCATCAATGTTGTTAACGTGAATAACACTGAAATGGGCTCTATTCTCAGTACAAAAGATGATGGAATCGTCTATTTCTTTAGTATGGCAACCTCCTTCACAAAAGCAGCTTTAGGCGCAGAAGGGGTAATAAAAGATGTTCAGATGTTAATCGGTAATGGGTACACAAAAGATCATGCTGACTTTACATTGAACTTAGTGAAAACAGAACCTAAAATCAAACAATTGTTTGAACAAATTTATATTTAGGAGGCATCATAATGACAGTAAAATTATACGATAATTACACAAAAAGACGGATGCAATATTTTCCTAATGTGACTGATGAACAGTGGCATGATTGGCATTGGCAAGTTAAAAATAGAATACAGACGACAGAAGATTTAAAACGTTTTATGGACTTGTCAGACTCACAAGAACATGCGATCATGAATGTGTTAAAAACATTTAGAATGGCAATCACCCCATATTATTTAACGTTAATTAACCCAGAAAAAGGCAAACGGGATCCAATTTACTTACAGGCTATCCCGCAAATGGAAGAACTTCATTATGGGATCCATGATTCTGATGATCCGTTACATGAAGATGCGGATAGTGTTGCCCCTGGATTAACACACAGATATCCTGATCGTGTCTTATTTCTGATTACCGATATGTGTAGTATGTATTGTCGGCACTGTACCAGACGCCGTTTTGCAGGACAACAAGATTCTGGTAGTAAACTGGATCATGTTGAACAAGCCCTTGCCTATATTCGAGAACATCCAGAAGTGAATGATGTAATCTTAAGTGGTGGGGATGCATTACTTGTCAGTGATGAACGGTTAGAATATATCATTTCAGAACTACGAAAGATTGATCATATCGGCGTTATCCGTCTTGGATCAAGAACGCCAGTTGTGATGCCACAACGCATAACCCCTAAACTCGTGAATATGTTGAAAAAGTATCATCCTATTTGGGTTAATACGCATTTCAATCATTATAAAGAGTTAACCGAAGAAACAAAACATGCCCTTGATTTACTTGCGGACGCAGGAATTCCTCTTGGTAATCAAAGTGTATTATTAAAAGGTGTCAATGATTGTGTACATGTCATGAAAAAACTGGTAAAACGGTTAATCAAACTCCGGGTAAGACCGTATTATATTTATCAATGCGACCTAACAAAAGGAATTGAACACTTCCGTACACCAGTGAGTAAAGGGATTGAAATTATTGAAGGATTACGCGGGCATATTAGTGGGATTGCTGTACCAACATTTGTTGTTGATGCGCCAGGTGGTGGCGGTAAAATTCCAGTGATGCCAAACTATGTCTTAAGCCAAGCACCAGGCAAAACAATTTTACGTAATTATGAAGGTAAAATCGCAACATACTATGGCCCAACATCATACGATAATGCTTGCGATTGCGAAGATTGTGTTGCCGCAAAAGAATTAACACATATTAAACGCAGTTCATGAAACTGTCCAACCGCTTAAGCTCTTATGATGCCATCGGCATCATTGGAATGAGTAAAAATGCTGGTAAAACAACCGTATTAAACAGTTTGCTAGAAGAATATAAAACACAGTCAATCGCAATCACATCGATTGGCTTAGATGGTGAGGCATATGATACATTAACTCAACGCGTGAAACCGCGTATCATACTCTATGAAGATATGCTTGTTGCAACCGCAAAAGACGCTTTAAAAGAATCCACTGCGGACATTAAAATACTCGTCGAAACAGATATCAGAACACCCCTTGGTGTGATTATTATCGGCCGTGTAAAAAGAACGGGGACTGTCTTAGTTGCGGGACCTTCATCAAATTATGCACTTGCCCGTATTAAAGATATATTTTTAGAATTAGATGCCTATAAAATACTGATAGATGGTGCATTATTTCGAAAATCTTTTGTCACATCTCAGTTAGTTGATGCCGTAATAGTTGTTAGTGGTGCGGCTTATAGCCAAGATCTCAATAGATTGATAAACGATACTAGCTCTGTTGTCAATAGCTTAACGATTCCGCATCATCCATCCCTGAAACTAGAAGATGCCAAGTGGGCCTTATTAAGTCATGATTATAAAATAATATATGAGAGTAAAGAGTCACTCAGTTTACATCCACAATCACTACTTAAAGTGATAAACCAGACATTTAAGTATCTCCAGGTAAACGGCGCAATCAATGATGCATTATGCGCTTTTTGCTTAGAACATAGAACCTTATTTAAAGGTAAAACATTGATTGTAAATGATCCTGTCAATATTTTGTGTTCACCCAAATATATTACCTATTTGGACACTATTGGTGTCCATCTAGTCACTCGGAATACAGTCAACATCCCATTTATTGCGATTAATCCCTTTGATACGTTAGGGTATGCCTTTGATCCAACAAACATGAAAAAAGCATTCGAACAGGCATTTGATTATCCGATTATCAATGTCGTTACTGACAAGGAGGAAACATATGAGTAAACTAAATCTTTCGATTGAAACGATAGAAGAAGCCAGACAACATGCTAAGAAAATCGCAGAAGATACGCAAACCTTTATCGATCAATATACCACAGTATCTGTTGAGCGGACTGTGTGTCGTCTATTAGGGATTGATGGTGTTAATGACATTGATGTACCCTATCCGAATATCGTTGTGTCTTATATCCAAAAACATGGTGATTTGTCCTTAGGTGTTAGTCGATATATGGCAAGTTTAGTGAAGTTAACCGGATACTCACCACAAAAAATTGCCAAGGAATTAGATCAAGAACTGATTCAATTAGACCGTGTGGAAATGGTAAACGATGATGAAATCATGCCGTTATTACACCCTCATATCAATGCGTCGTTAGATCAAATTAAAACAGCGAAAACATACCGAAGTAAGAAAATAGAGGCCTTGCAAGATCCAGATAAACCGTTACTATACGTGATTGTCGCAACGGGAAATATTTATGAAGACGTCACGCAAGCTAAAGCAGCTGCACGTAATGGCGCAGATGTGATTGCTGTAATCAGAACCACGGGCCAATCATTATTAGATTATGTACCATATGGTCCCACCACAGAAGGATTTGGGGGCACGTACGCCACACAAGAGAACTTTAACATTATGCGAAACGCACTCGATGACATTGGAGATGAGTTACATAAATACATCATGCTGGTTAACTACGCCAGTGGGTTATGTATGCCAGAGATTGCCGCAATGGGCGCATTAGAACGTCTAGATATGATGTTAAATGATTCTTTATATGGTGTGCTTTTCCGTGACATTAATATGAAACGCACACTCATTGATCAATATTTCAGTCGTGTCATTAATGCGTACGCGGGCATTATTATTAATACAGGTGAAGATAATTATTTAACCACCAGTGATGCTTATGAGGAAGCCCATACCGTTTTAGCAAGTCAGTTTATAAATGAGCAATTTGCGTTTAAAGCCTTAATGCCATCGCACTTACAAGGACTTGGCCATGCGTTTGAAATAGATCCTAACTTACCAAATGGGTTTTTATATGAGTTAGCGCAAGCCGAAATGGCGCGAGAAATCTTTCCTGATGCCCCACTAAAATATATGCCACCAACGAAACATATGACAGGCAATATTTTTAAAGGCTATGCACAAAATACATTATTTAATATCGTCACCACAACGACAAAACAACGGATTCATTTACTCGGTATGCTAACTGAAGCTGTGCATACACCATTTATGAGTGATCGCTATTTAGCTATTGATAATGCACGGTATATCGAAAATACGATGAAAGATTTTTATCAAGATATTGAATTTAAGAAGGATGGTATTATTCAATCGCGCGCAAAAGATGTCTTAAAGGATGCAACACATCTTTTGAAAGACATTGATCAAAAAGGATTATTCCAAGCGATTGAAGAAGGTACATTTGCGGGGATTAAACGATCTCGTGATGGTGGAAAAGGATTAGAAGGTGTTATTAAAAAGGATGAACGTTATGTCAATCCAGTTTTAGATGAAATGAAACGGGCGATAAAGGAGGCAAACAATGGGTTATGATATAAGTGATAAAACGTATGATAAAACATTGGACTTAACACGTCTCAAACCATATGGGGATACCATGAATGATGGACGTGTTCAGTTAAGTTTCACCTTACCAATCGCCAACGATGAAGTAGGAGAAGAAGCCGCAAAAGAACTAGCAAAGACAATGGGATTAATTGATCCTTTAGTTGTCGCAAGTGAAACAGTGTCATCAACGTTTACATATTATGTGCTGTATGGCGAATTATCCCATAGTATTGATGTGACTAAGATAACAGTTGAAAAAGCAGACCATGAAACCTTATCTATGGCAGAGATTGACGATTTAATCGCAACCCATTTTGATCGTTCATTAGTTGTTGTCGGAGCTTCTACAGGCACCGATGCGCATACGGTAGGGATTGATGCCATTATGAATATGAAAGGGTACGCAGGACATTACGGTCTTGAACGCTATAAGCACATTGATGCGTATAATCTAGGCAGTCAAGTAGACAATGAAGTCCTTATCGAAGAAGCATTAAAAAAAGAAGCAGATGTCATCTTAATTAGTCAGACAGTGACACAAAAAGATGTCCATATTAAAAACCTTGTTTCTTTTATAGAATTGCTAGAGGCAGAAAAGTTAAGAGAACGGTTTATCGTCATTGTCGGAGGTCCACGTATTTCTCATAAACTTGCCAAAGAACTAGGCTTTGATGCGGGCTTTGGTCCGAAGAAGTATGCGAACGATGTAGCAAGTTTCTTTGTCAATGAACTCATAAAAAAACGATGATGCATTTGCATCATCGTTATTTATTTGTCACCATGACAACGGGCATAACCATTGGGCTACGTTCGGTTGTATTGTAAATATAATTGTTTAATATTTTCGTTATGTGACGTTTAATTTGACTAATATTAAGACTTTTTGATCGCTTTAATTTTTTCTCAATCTCTGTCTTAACTAAATTACTCATTTCTTCTGTCATGTCACTATTTTCTCGCATATAGATAAAACCTCTTGAAATAATAACAGGTTTACCAATTAAGGTGTTTTTCTCTTCATCTATTGTTACAATTGCGCTTAATAGACCATCTTTACTCAACATGTTACGGTCTTTAATGACGATATTTCCTATATTACCAATGCCACCACCATCAATATACACATTGCCTGATTGTACTTGACCACTGACACGTGCTGAATTGCTGGTAAGCGCGAGAACTTGTCCGTTATCGAGGACGAATTCATTGCCTTTTTTAATGCCTGTCATTAAGCCAGTTTGGGCATGTATTTTAAGCATGCGATATTCACCATGGATTGGCATGAAAAACTTAGGTCGCAATAACTTTAGTAAAAGTTTTTGCTCTTCACGTCCTGCATGTCCACTCGCATGAGTGTCGGTTAATGGTGAGTTTGTAATGACGTTCGCACCACGTTTGAATAACCCGTTAATTGTTTTGTTAACACCAATTTGATTCCCGGGGATCGGTGAACTACTAAAGATGACAGTATCGCCTTCTTTAATTTTAATTTGACGATGTGTCCCTGCAGCGATACGGCTGAGTGCTGCAAAAGGTTCACCTTGACTTCCAGTACAAATAATCGTTAAACGACGTTTATCTTTTTTGCTGATGCGATACATATCGACAAAGGTACCTTGTGGAGCTTTAATGTACCCCATTTCCTTACCAACCTCAACGGTTCTCAACATGCTTCTACCATAGACTGCAATCTTACGATTGGTCGCAATGCTGGCTTCAACAATTTGTTGAACACGGTGTACATTAGAAGCGAAGGTCGCAACGATGACCCGACCATCAATTTTAGTGAAAATATCTTTAATATTTTCTGAGACAGTTGTTTCACTTTTGGTAAAAGCAGGGAGTTCTGAATTGGTTGAATCACTTAATAAACAGAGAACACCTTCTTTACCGAGTTCTGCCATACGTTGATAATTGGCATCAGGTCCAGTTGGCGTAAAATCAAATTTAAAATCACCTGAATGTACAACAATCCCTTGTGGGGTGTGGACAACAATTCCAAATGAATCGGGAATACTATGGTTCGTTCTAAAGAAACTTACGCTTAGTTTACCAAATACAATTTGTTCATGTTCTTGATATTCAATTAACGAAGATCTAAACCCACGATGTTTTTTGAGTTTGTTTTTAATCAATCCGACGGCCATACCACTAGCATATATCTTAGGGATTTTAACTTGCCGTAATAAAAATGTAATCCCACCAATATGATCTTCATGACCATGGGTGATAATGAGCGCTTTGATTTTATCTTGATTCTCAAAAAGATAAGTATAATCATTGATAACATAATCAATTCCAAGTAGATAATCATCTGGAAATTTAACACCTGAATCAATAACAATGAGCTCATCTTGGAATTCGACACAATACATGTTTTTCCCGACTTCTCCAAGACCACCTAGGGCAAAAACACCGACTTCATGATTTTTAAGTCCTGTTTCACTTTTTGTCATAATTGCCTCCTTTCATTATTTATTTTCATATATATTTTCATTTTTATATGTCATACATATATTACCATATAACCACTAAAAAAGAAACTCAAACATCTCATTTAATCATTTTTAGAATCGTAAAGGTTTTCAACTAGATAGATTGTGACATTTCCATGACTCGTGTTATAATGAATAAGAGGTGCTGTAAATGACAGATAAAATCATCTTTTTTGACATTGATCGTACACTGTATGATCCGAATACAAAATCAATCCCAACCAGTACAATAAACGCATTAAAAAAACTACATGAAGCGCCTAATGTAGAAATCGCGATTGCGACTGGTCGGGCATTTTATATGTTACACATTATTGAAGAGATAAAAGAATATGTTGATATTTTTATCCTCATTAATGGTCAAATTATTATTAAAGATAATGAGACTATTTTCCGCAATCCTTTAAGTGATGATGACGTAGAACGAATCGTGACGATATTTGAAGATAACGCGTTAAAATACGGCTTTTTAGGGGAACACTCTGAAACACTCAATATTGTTGATGAAAAAGGTAAGCGTGCGTTTGAACTCGCCAGCATGACTGTGCCAGAAGTAAATCCTGATTTTTATAAAACAAATCGGATCTATCAAATGTGGGCGTTTTGTGAACAAACTGATCATCCTAAATATATGGAGGCATTAGATGATTTGAATGTTGTCCCCTGGCTAGGTGATGGATTTGATGTTTTATCAAAAGGAATGAATAAAAAAGAAGGCATTAAAACCATCTTAGAGATTTTAGAAATCCCCCTTGAACAGGCGTATGCATTTGGTGATGGTGAAAATGATATTGAAATGTTAGAGTTCATTCCACACAGTGTTGCGATGGGGAATGCATCTAAGAACGCAAAAGCAGCCGCAAAGTATATTACCACATCAATTGATGAGAATGGGATATATGAAGGCCTTAAAATGTTAGGGTTTATCGATGATTAAAGATGTCATATTTCCAAAGAATAAACCGTTAGGATATCCCTTTGATATTAAAGCGTTTAACAAGGTAGAATCGCTTGATTTGAATCATCAAAGCATTATTTTTGTTGGCGATAATGGTAGTGGGAAAAGTACATTGTTAAAAGCTTTGGCACATCATATGAAAGCTATTAATGTCAGTCATCCAAATCAAACTTTTTTTACATCAGTCATACCCTTATCTGATCAACTCCACATCGCAACCACAGCTAGAGATCATCAATCATTATTTTTTAGTGGAGAAGATTTCATTACATATATCAATTATGTGAAGAAAATGAAAGTTTCTTTACAAAGTGATATTGACACCCTTAGTGAGACCTACAAGGATAAAAATGACTATGCGAAGAGTTTACTTTTAGGGCCCTTTAAAAAAGAATTGTATGCTCTGAATAGCGCTTTTAAAAAAGCATTAGAAACACAAAGTCATGGGGAAGGGTTTTTATTTTTTTTTAAAGCACGATTTCATGATAAAGCGATCTATTTTTTAGATGAACCAGAAACCCCCTTATCCCCCATTAATCAGTATCAGTTATTGGTTTTATTATATGATTTAACACAATCAGGAGCACAAGTTATTATCGCAACCCATAGTCCGATTTTAATGGCATTGCCCAACGCGAAAATTTATCAATTTAGTGAGATCATACAAAAGATAAACTATGACGATATAGAACATGTGACATTCTTAAGACATTTTCTAAATGACCCCGAGCGTTTTACGCACAATTTGTAGGTGATTAAATGATCGCATCTGTATTAGTTGATATTAAAGTCCATCAAGTAGATCAAACGTATGATTACCGTATTCCGTTAGTTTATGAAGAACTCATAGACATTGGTATGCGTGTTATCGTACCTTTTGGACGTCGTAAAGTGATGGGGTATGTGCTTGATATTAAAGCACATTCAGAATATGATCGACTTAAAAATATCACGCGTCTAATCGACTTATCACCGACCTTAACACCTGAACTTATACGCTTAGCAAAAGACATGTCTTACCGTAATATTAGTCCCCTTGTCAGTAATTTACAGGCGATGTTGCCGAGTGCATTAAAGTCAAGTTATACCAAATATGTTACGATTGACAATAAGGCATTAGTCCCTAGTCATATCAAAAGTATTTTTAGACAAAAAAAACGGATAAAATTATCTGAAATAGACAACACACATCATAAAGATATCAAACGCTTAGAAAAAGATGGTGCATTAAGTGTCGTGACCGAAATTACACAAAAATACCAAAAGCGTTATCAAGATTATATTGTCCTAATGGATTCATCCATTTCGGTTAGAGGAAAGAAACAACAAGCTGTTATTGACTATTTAAAGAACCACAAAAAGGTGCTTAAAAAGACCTTGGTTGATGTGACAGATGCGCCTTACTCGACACTTACCTCGCTTCAATCAAAAGGCATTATTGATACCCTCGAAGAAGAAACGTATCGCACAGTCGACATGCTAACAAAACCATTAGATAAAGATATCACACTTAATACCAAGCAAGAAGCTGCTTATCATCAAATAAAAGAAGCCATCAATCAATATGATGTATTTTTACTTCATGGTGTCACAGGTAGTGGCAAAACAGAAATCTATTTAAACCTAATTGAAGAGGTTGTTAATAAAGGTCAAGAAGCTATTGTACTTGTCCCAGAAATTAGTTTAACACCAATGATGATGTCTCGTTTCCGTGGACGATTTAAAGATGATGTGGCGGTTTTGCATAGCCATCTAAGCATTGGTGAAAAGTATGATGAATGGCGAAAAATTAAACGCCAAGAAGTCCACGTTGTTGTTGGCGCAAGAAGTGCCGTATTTGCACCATTTACTAACTTAGGTATGATTATTATCGATGAAGAACATTCTGATACCTATAAACAAGATTCTGCGCCAACCTATCATGCGATTGATGTTGCTAAAATGCGTGCTAAAACCTATGATATACCGCTTGTACTCGGGAGTGCTACACCACAAATTGAAAGTTATTATCATGCCTTAAATGGGCGGTATCATTTATTAGAGTTACCTGAACGCGCTAACCAAACAACGTTGCCTGATGTCTACATTGAAGACATGACAGAAGAATTTAAATCCGGTAATCGAAGTATTTTATCGCGACGATTACATACACTTATTCAAGATAGGTTAGATAAAAACGAACAAATGATGTTATTATTAAATCGACGTGGGCACTCGACTTTTGTGATGTGCCGTAGTTGTGGTGAAGTAATTATGTGCCCTAATTGTGATATTTCGTTGACTTATCACGAACGTGATAATCATTTAAAATGTCATTATTGTGGCCATGAAACATCAAATCCTAGCGTGTGTCCAAGTTGTCAAAGTACCCATATCAGGTATATGGGGATTGGCACTGAGAAAGTACAAGAACTCATTGAAAAGATGTTTCCAAGTGCCCGTGTCATCCGTATGGATAGAGACACAACGACACGAAAAAATAGTCACGAAAAACTCTTGCATGAGTTTGAACATAAAGGGGACATACTCATCGGAACGCAAATGATTGCGAAGGGATTAGATTACCCGAATGTCACACTGGTTGGTGTATTAGCAGCGGACATGTCACTCCATTTACCAGATTACAAAGCCATTGAAAAAACATTTCAATTATTAACGCAAGTCAGCGGTCGGGCAGGGAGACATCAGATTCAAGGTGAAGTGGTGATTCAAACCTATAACGAAGATCACTATGCAATACAGTATGCCAAACGGCATGACTACATCGGCTTTTATAAAGAAGAGATTGCGATTAGAGAGTTAAGTGGTTATCGCCCAATAAAACAATTGGTCCAAATAATAGTCAGTGATCAAGACGTTAAAAAAGTCCTTAAAATAGGGACTAAAATTGTATTAAAAATACGTAAGGATGCGTTGAATAATCCACAAGTTTTAGGACCAGTTTTACCAAAAGTTGCCCGTATAAATAATCGCTATAGAGCACAAATTATAATCAAATATGAAGAAGAACATAACATTCATGATGTGTTACAAAATGTATATGATACTTACCATGATGAATGTATTATTGCAATAGACCGTCATCCAAACTTATTATAGGAGTGATTTGAAATGAAAGTAGTATTTATGGGAACACCTGAATTTGCTGTTCCAATTTTACAAGCTGTTCATGAACAATATGGCGTTGATTTAGTTGTCACGCAACCAGATAAAAAAGTGGGGAGAAAACAACGCTTGCAAGAACCCCCAGTTAAAATTACTGCGAAATCGTTAGACATTCCTGTGTTTCAACCAGACCGAATTAAAACCGATTATGATCACATTATTGAAACGCAACCAGATATCATCATCACAGCAGCGTATGGCCAAATCATACCCAAAGAAGTACTATTTGCGCCCCCACTTGGCGCAATAAATGTACATGGTAGTTTATTGCCGAAGTTACGTGGTGGCGCACCTATTCAGCGAGCTATTATGCGCGGTCATAAGGAAACAGGAATAACCATCATGTATATGGCAATGGCAATGGATAGTGGAGATATCATCGCTCAACGTTCGATTCCTATTACTAACGAGGATACAACAGGAACGTTGTTTGATAAACTGAGTTTACTTGGACGTGACCTGCTATTGGACACGCTACCAAGTATTATTGACGGAACAGCGCCTCGGATTAAACAAGATGAGACACAGGTTACATACGCCTATAATATTAAAAAGTATGAAGAGCGATTGGATCTTAGCCGGTCAAAGGATGAACTTGACTGTCAATTACGTGCCTTTTTACCTGAGCCAGGATGTTATTTAAAGATTGATGATCAACGGCTTAAAATCTATGATGCTCGTGTTTCAGATAAGCCACTAAAAAAAGAAGATGAAGCGCTTGAAAATGGGACAGTAGTCGGTATTGAAAAACGTTTCTTTACCATTAAAGTGAAAGATGGGTATCTTGATATTTATGAAGTACAATTAGCAGGGAAGATAAAAATGCCATCAATTCAGTTTCTTAACGGGGCAGGTCGTAAACTAATAACCTTAAGAAAAGTGTTTCATTAAGCAATTTCTATGATATAATATAATTACATTATTACTAGGAGGTCATTATGAAAGAACGGTCGCTTTATTCGCGAGATGAAATGTTAAATATGAATATTGCAACACTGAATGAACGAACAGTAACGGTCAAAGAAATTGCTGAGATTGCTTACCGTCAACAATCAAAATGGTCAAATAAGATTTCGATGGCAGATTGTGTCGATTCGGTGCGCAAAATTCTAAGTTTACGGGATACATTCCATATTTTACAATTAGGTGCCGAGATTGATCGCTTAACCGATGAAGGGGCATTTAAAGGGCCTATACTAAATATTCTAAAGACAGATTTAGGAATGTTTGGAATTGATGAGTTATTTGGACTTGAACTCGCAGGACTTTATGGTACAATTGGAAAGACTAACTTTGGTGATATCGATGTTAATAAACCATTGGTTGTCGATCGATTAAACAGTGATGGTAAAAAAGAAAATGGGATTTGTCATACGTTTTTAGATGATATCGTAGGTGCGATTGCAGCTGCTGCTAGTACACGTGTTGCACAAATGACAAATGAAGAAGAAGCACGAAAAGATCCTAATATTGAAGAGATACAACTTGACATCTAGATAGAGAGGGGTGACCCTTATGGCGAAAAATAATAAACGCCTAGATGATTTTTTTAGTTCTGATAAAGAAGAACCAGAAGAATTGAAAAAATATTATGAAAAGCTTAATAAAGGCGTAGATCCTAATAAACAGACGTTTATTGATAAACTCGCCAGCTTCTTTAAAAATATTGCTCAAAAAGCTGGAGCTTATTATAAAGAAGACAAGAAAAAAGAAGTACATGAAACATCAACATTCCGACGTAAAGTTCGCGTATATTATCGGTGGTTTATTCGTAAATTCACCGAGCGATTCAACTTTGAAGCGGGTGTTGATATTTTGGATGACACCAGTGTGTTATATCGCCGTAACCGGGTTAACAAGAATATATTATGGGTTATCAACATTGTGTTCATTATTTTTACATTTATTGGTAATCAAAGTAACTCTAACTATATCATTATTGCTGGTTTTGGAGTCGTTATGCTTGCGATTAATACAACCTTGAAACGGATTATTAATGAAGAACCACGAACGTTAATCAAGCAACAAATGGCAATGTATATAGGAAGTATTTATATACTTTTAGCCAGTTTTGCTGTTTATATTAAGTTACGTGTGAGTGCAGGTAATATAAATTTACTCGATATCATAAATGATACCACCATTAGTGGCGTAGTTGCACAAAACCAAATTCTTAGTTATATGACCGATATGTCGATTGCCCAAGCTGGATATATCTTAATCTATTTTAGTTTGGTTGTTATCGCGCTGTATCAAGATGCGACATTACTCCGGATATTGTTTAAATGGGTATTTGTCTTGATGTTTATAATTCATATCTTTATTATGTATCCATTATATCGCTATTCAAGCGATATCATGACATTGTATAACTACTTATTTGTCACACATACCAATGTGACAATTGATATATTACTTCGAACGCTGGTTTTGGTTGTATTTTATTTAGCCCTTTATTCTAGTGTATCTATTGGACAAATGATGAATAATAAACGGAAAGAAGAACTTGTTAAAAGACGTGGTATGGAACGTGATTTTAAAGCAGTTGTTGGTGATGTATTTGATGTCATTAACGTGTTCAATTCGCATACCATCAATCAAGACCGAGAAGATGTTCACCGCGTAGCTGAACTTGCCTTGCGCCTTGGTAGAGTCCTTGGCTTGAGTAATAATGTGTGCAGTGAAATCTATGATTATTCAGTCATCCACATTGATAAATTAAAAGATTTGAATATTTTAGAGTATGAGGATAAAGATAGTTTAACGGAGAAAGATTATACCAATATTCGTGAGAAAACCATTCTTGGAAGTGTCATTATCAAACGTCTACAGCTCAATCAAAAAAGTGAAGATATTGTGAGGGCACACTTTGAAAAAACTGCCGATCCTGCGTTTACTGAAAAAATGAAACGCGTACAACGATCGCAAGAGGGGCAAATTATTTTATTATCAGAAGTCTATGACATTTTACGGCAAGACCGTAATTATAAAAATGAACTGAAACATAAACGTGCCATTGATTTGTTACAACTTGAGTTTAAGGAGTATGTTGAACCATATATCTTAGATCGGTTCTTACGATATCAAATGGATTTTGAAAAAGTTTATGATAATTATAAGTTTCAAGAGGAGTGAAAGCAATGAATCGATTTTTTACATCAGAAAGTGTTACAGAGGGTCATCCAGATAAGATATGTGATCAGATAAGTGATGCGATATTAGACGCTATTTTAGAGAAAGATAAAGATGCTAGAGTCGCTGTTGAAACCACTGTGACAACAGGCTTAGTATTAATCGCAGGTGAAATCACAACCACATCGTATATTGATATACAAAAACTGGTTCGTAAAACCGTCAAAGATATCGGATATGATCGTGGCAAATATGGATTTGATGCCGAAAATTTAGCCGTTTTAGTAGCTATAGATGAACAATCATCTGATATTGCACAGGGGGTTAATGAAGATGAAAGTAACCATAAGGAACAAGGGGCTGGTGATCAAGGGATTATGTTTGGCTATGCCACTAATGAAACGAAAACCTACATGCCAATCACCATCGACTTAGCCCATAAACTCGCACGACGCTTAAGTGAAGTCAGAAAAGATGGCACATTAAAATATTTGCGTCCTGATGGAAAAACCCAAGTAACAATGGAATTCGATGAGAATGGAAACCCATTACGTGTTGATGCGATTGTGTTGTCAACGCAACATAGTCGAACAGTCTCACAAGAGACATTAAAAAACGATTTAAAAGCGCATGTTATTGCACAAGTGATAGATGATGCATTAATTGATGATAAGACCAAATTCTTTATTAACCCAACAGGTAAATTCGTGATTGGTGGTCCTCAAGGAGACGCAGGAGTAACTGGTCGAAAAATCATCATTGATACCTATGGTGGCGTTGGCCGACATGGTGGGGGTGCCTTCAGTGGGAAAGATCCATCAAAAGTTGACAGAAGTGCAGCGTACGCAGCAAGATATGTCGCTAAAAATATCGTTGCGGCTGGACTGGCTGATAAATGTGAAATTCAATTATCCTATGCCATCGGCGTTGCCAAGCCTATGAGCATATTCGTAGAGACATTTAATACAGCGCATGTCGCTGAAGAAACAATCGTAAAAGCGATTGAAGAAAATTTTGATTTATCTCCTAAAGGGATAATTGATGGGCTAGATTTAAAACGCCCGATTTATAAACAAACCGCTACTTATGGACATTTTGGTCGCGACGATCTATCTCTTCCTTGGGAACAACTTGATAAAGTAGATGATTTAAAACATTATTTATAATTGTTGAGGAGGCAATGTTATGACTGTTTGGGATTGGATCTTCTTAGTATCATTAATCGTAATTGTCATTATCGTAATATATACAATACGATTACGCTTATTAAATCTATGGCGTCAGGTTACTGAATTAGAAGTACAGTTTTATCGACAAATTGAACATACACTAACTGTCTATTTGACACACAAAACGTTTTTTGATGTGCCTGAAGCCAACGTCCCTTTAAAGATTTTACAAAAATATCGTAAAGATAAAATTCGAAAACTTTTCTTACACCAACGACAAGATATTTTCAGTGCGTTAAGAAATTTATACAGTATTATCGAATGGCAAGAGGACCCGGATTTAAAACCGTTGAAAAAGGCATTTCGTTCACTACAAAAAACACGGCGTACATATAATTCCAAAGTTTTATTATATAACCAAACAATTAACATTTTTCCTACGCGGTATTTAGCTATAAAGTTGGAGTTAGAAGTTAAAGAATATTTCGGATAAGAGCCTTAATAAAAGGCTCTTTTTTAATGAAAAAAATAGTGAAAAAAACAAATATAGTAAAGCGCTTACAAAAAAACTTGAAAAACCCTTGATTTCTGACATAAAGGATGTATAATAAGTAATGTGAATTGGACAATTATATTTTTATAGAGGTCGGAAAATGATGGAAAAAAACCTTTACAACAAACTCAAAGTTGTAAAATCTGTCGCCGTTTTTGTAATAAAAAACGACCTTTATTTCAATTAACTAAAAATAAAGGATGATAGCTCTTGAAGCAATCATCCTTTTTACATAATTAAAGGAGAATACTAGATGAAAACAGTCGTAATTGGAGTCATAGGAGCAGATGTACATGCAGTCGGGAATAAGATCATGGATTATGTCTTATCGAACAATGGATATGAGGTTGTGAATATTGGTGTCTTGTCTACACAAGAAGACTTTATTAACGCTGCCATTGAAACTGGCGCAGAAGCGATTTTAGTATCTAGTCTCTATGGACATGGCGAAATGGATTGTAAATTTATGAAAGAGAAATGTGAAGAAGCCGGTATCGGGCATGTAAAACTTTATGTCGGAGGAAATATTGTTGTTGGTAAACAAGACTTTACCGAAGTTAAAAAACGTTTTATGGATATGGGATTTGATCGTGTTTATGGACCCGGACAAAAAATAGAAGATGCACTCGAGGATTTGAGGGAGGATATTGGTAACTAGTGAAACCTTATTTATTGGTTGATTTTGGATCTACTTACACAAAACTCACTGCTGTTGACTTAGAAAATGAGTATATTATAGGGACTGCAAAAGCACCTACAACTGTTGAAACAAATGTATTAGAAGGATATGACCGTGCATTTAAACATTTAATGGATGATCACCCAGGAATCAGTGAGATTGCTGGTGTTTCTGCATGCAGTAGTGCTGCAGGCGGTTTAAAGATGGCGGCAATTGGCCTTGTCGAAGAACTGACTGTAGAAGCTGCTAAGCGCGCATGTTTGGGGGCGGGAGCGATTGTAGATGCTGTGTATACCCATCATATGACAAAACGTGAAGCAAGATCGTTAAAAGAAAAAAACATTGATATTATATTACTTGCTGGTGGGACCGATGGTGGTAACCAAGAATGTATTATTCATAACGCGAAACGCTTAAAAGAAATTGACATAGATGTGCCGATTATTGTGGCAGGGAATAAAGATGCTTATGATGAGATAGAAGATATCTTTGCAAATACAAATCTTGAATATTATTTTGTCGCGAATGTGATGCCTAAACTTAAGAAACTTAACGTTACGGAAGCAAAGAATCAAATTCGTAAAATTTTCATTGATCAAATTATCGATGCAAAAGGGATTTCTAAAGCCGCAGAAAAAATTGGTGACATTATCATGCCAACACCTGAAGCTGTTCTCAAAGCCGCAGAATTACTCAGCAAGGGCTATGAAGACCAAGAAGGCTATGGTGAATTAATCGTTATTGATATTGGTGGGGCAACGACGGATGTTCATACGATTGGTGAAGGTTTCCCGAAACGGACAGAAGTTATCTTAAAAGGGCTCGAAGAACCTTTTGCAAAACGGACTGTTGAAGGTGATTTAGGTATGCGTTATAGTGCGCGTGCGTTACTCAGCCTTGTCAGCAATTATGAGTTTAAGAAATATTTTGAAGAAGATGATACTTGTAATCATGATATTGAAAAATCATTAAATCGTCGAAGCCAAGAAATAGATTTTATTCCTAAAACAAAAGACGAAGAAGAATTTGATAAAGCGATCGCAAAAATCTGTTGTGATGTGTCAGTTAGCCGCCACGTTGGACACGTTGAAGTAGTCCATACACCACTTGGTGATATGTATTATCAAACAGGTAAAGATTTAACGGGTATCCAATATGTTATTGGGACAGGTGGCGTACTTATCAATCACAAGGATGCCAAACGAATCTTAAATCAAGTCAATAAAAAATCAAATAAAGCATTAGAACTCAGACCGACTAATCCTTCGATTTTGATCGATCAATCATATATATTAGCCGCAATGGGCTTATTAAGTCAGAAATACCCAAAACTCGCACTTAAACTAATGAAACAATACTTAATGTAAGGAGCTAATCATGATATCAAATAAAAAAATACCTCTAGACGAATTCTTGGCAATCCGTAAGGAAGTCTTAAGTCAGTGGAAAACAGGAGAACATCCTGATTTAGATTTAGACAAAGCAGTAGCTAAGTTAAAAGCATTGCCAAAAGAAAAACATTTTGCGTATAAATTACGTCAAGCAAAAAAAGCTGGCATCACCTTAGTTCAACCACGTGCAGGGGTTGCTTTGTTAGAGGAACATATTAAACTGTTACAGTATTTAGAAACCGAAGGTGGCGCAGATTTTTTGCCATCAACAATAGATTCATATACACGCCATAACCGTTATAATAATGCCGAAGATGGGATTAAAGAATCAGAAAAACAAGGACGATCACTACTCAACGGATTTCCCTGTGTCAACTATGGTGTTGAAGGATGTACGCGTGTTGTTAACGAAGTATCTTCGCCATTACAAGCGCGACACGGTACCCCTGATGCAAGATTATTATCAGAAATCATTCATGCCTCAGGTTGGACCAGTAACGAAGGTGGTGGAATTAGTTACAACATCCCTTATGCTAAAAATATTTCATTAGAAGATACAATTAAGTATTGGCAATATTGTGATCGTTTAGTCGGATATTATCAGGAACATGGTGTTGAACTTAACCGTGAACCATTCGGTCCACTAACAGGAACGCTTGTCCCCCCATCAATTAGTAATACTGTGGCCATTATTGAATCACTACTTGCGGCAGAACAAGGCGTTAAGAATATTACGGTTGGCTATGGACAAGGTGGAAATATGATTCAAGATGTTGCCGCACTAAGAACATTAGAAGCACAAACCAATGCATATTTAAAACGCTTTGGATACAACGATGTTTTTGTTACCACTGTGTTTCATCAATGGATGGGTGGTTTCCCATCAGATGAGAGTCAAGCCAGTGCGTTGATTGGGTATGCAAGTACCGTAGCAGCACTTGGTAAAGCGACCAAAATGATTACAAAAACCGTCCATGAATCATTCGGTATTCCTACCAAAGAAGCCAATGCTATGGGCTTAAAAACAAGTCGTTATGTAACACAATTATTAAAAGATCAAGAACTTTCTGATTCCCCTGAATTAGAAGAAGAAATGACACAAATTAAGGCTGAAGTAGATGAACTTATTCACGAAATTGTTCGCGTCGGTAAAGGGGATTTAGCACGAGGTGTCATCAAAGCCTTTAAAAATGGTCTAATTGATATCCCTTTTGCGCCTAGTGAATTAAACAATGGAAAAATTTTACCCGCAAGAGACTTAGATGGAAAAATTCGTATTCTTGAGTTTGGTAATCTTGCTTTTTCAGATACGATAAAAGCCTATCATGACAAAAAACTACAAGAACGTGCAAACCAACAAAATCGTCCATTAGATGTCAATCTTGTGATTGATGACATTTATGCTGTAGCTAATGGAAATCTTGTTGGCGACAAAGGAGAATAACGATGAAAATACAAGATGTGATTGTAAGTAAAAGTTTGACTGGTTTCTTTTTTGATGACCAGTTAGCAATCAAAGCAGGGGCTGAAAATGATGGGTTTACCTACCTTGGTGAAGTAAAAACAGATAAATTTACCCAAGTCAGACAAAAAGGAGAAGCGGTCAGTATCCAGTTATTGTTAGAAAATGGTATGATCGCAGTCGGTGACGCCGCCGCTGTTCAATATAGTGGAGCTGGTGGTCGAGATCCATTGTTTCTAGCGGAAGATGCGATAACCGTATTAAAAGAACACATTATTCCTCAGTTAATTGGGATGGATGTATCGACCTTTAAAGCGAATGTAAAATTGATTGACCATTTAGAAGTCGATGGCCATCGACTTCATTCAGCACTTCGCTATGGGATTAGTCAGGCATTACTCGATGCAACGGCGAAAGCTACCGGATTAACCATTGCAGAAGTGATTCGTAAAGAGTATGACATCGCAAAAAAGACGTATGAACGAATCCCGATTTTTGCTCAAAGTGGAGACGATAGATATACTAACGTTGATAAAATGATCATTAAAGAAGTTGAAGTTATGCCACACGCATTAATTAATAATATTAATCAAAAACTGGGGTACAAGGGTGAAATTCTTTATCACTATGTAGAATGGTTACGTAAACGCGTGTTAGATTTACGCGTTAGAAAAGACTATAACCCCGTTTTTCATATTGATGTGTATGGCACAATTGCGATTATTTTTGATGATAATATCGATAAAATTGTAAAGTACTTACTTTCCTTAGAAGACGCCGCTGCACCATTTAAACTTCGAATAGAAGGACCGATTGATGCAGACAATAGAAAAGACACCATGGAAGCATTAAAAGCTATCAAAGAAGGACTTGAAAGTTACCGCTCATCAATTGAAATCGTTGCGGATGAATGGTGTAACACCTTAGAAGATGTAAAGTATTTTGCGGATCATGATGCCTGTCATATGGTACAAGTAAAAACCCCAGACTTAGGCGGCGTTAATAATATTATTGAAGCGCTTAACTATTGTCATGAAAGAGGCATCGGTGCCTATAGTGGGGGAACGTGTAATGAAACCAATATTAGTGCTGAAATTACAACGAATATTGCCATCGCATGTGATGCCACACAGTGTTTAGCAAAACCGGGTATGGGCACAGATGAAGGGATCATGATTGTAAACAATGAAATGAATCGTACCTTAGCACGAATTCACCACAGAAAGGCAAAACAATGATGGCTCAAGCCGGAACGTTTGAATCGGGTGATTGTTTAATTAAAGTCGCTGAGAGTGAGCAGTTAGATATTCATATCGAAAGTGTTGTCAAAGCGCAATTTGGTGATCAAATACACGCCGTGATAAAGCAAGTTTTAAACGAACATGATATACAACATATTAACATAACCTGTCATGATAAAGGTGCGCTTGATTATACAATTAAAGCACGTACATTAACCGCACTTAGACGAGGTGGTTATCTTGAATAGGAGTTATTTATTTATTCCAGGCAATACCCCATCGATGATTCAAACTCTCGATGTTTTTAATGCCGATGCGATTATTATAGATTTAGAAGATAGTGTTGATGTAAGTGATAAAGATGCGGCATTAGATCTTGTTCAGACATTTTTAGAGACATTTGATATCCAAGATACTGATATCTATGTTCGCGTCAATGATTATCAATATGCTATGCCACAAGAAATTGATACATTAAATCAAACCGCGATTAAAGGGTATGTGATACCAAAAGCTAGTAAATCACTAATATCGCAAGTAGCGTCACTCACCGATAAGCCCCTTATCGCATTGATCGAAACACCTAGAAGTGTAATGAATGCATTAAAAATCGCAGATTCAACGCAAGTGATTGGTCTGATATTAGGCGCAGAAGATTTAACCCAAACATTACGGATAGAACGGACAAGTGACGGTGATGAAATTCAATTTGCTAGACATCAGATTTGTTATGCTGCACATGCCGCTGGCATTGAAGCCATCGATACGCCATTTACAAAGCCAAATGACACTGTTGGGTTAATTAAGGATACACGCATTGCCAAATCAATTGGTTTTACAGGAAAAACAGCTATTCATCCTAACCAAGTCGCAGATATAAACCAACAGTTTATCCCAAATGAACAAGCAATTCATCACGCCAAGCGGATTATTGCCAAAGCCAAGCAGAACGGTAAAGGCGCATTTAGCTTAGATGGTAAAATGATTGATAAGCCAATTATAAACCGGGCCAAGCAAGTCTTAACGGACGCTAAACATGCCGGCATACTAGCTGGTGATGATGATGAGTAAACCGGTATTTTTAAACAGCATCCCCGACCTATTTGAACATATTAATATTCATGAACATAAACATATCTCGTTTCATCATCATCTTCGTAATGGTGATGATGTGATTAATCGTGTTTTAAGTATCTATGAAGCGTATAATGTGAAAGATATCCATCTTCATCCAAGTGCTATTTTTCCCTCATACCATCGTATATTATCACTCATTAAACGCGGACAAATTACCGATATTACAACAAGTTATATTAATGGTGATGTTGGCGAATATATCTCTGAGTATGGCTTAAAAGGGAACCTACTTATGACCAGTCATGGGACTAGAGCAAGAGGCATTATCGAGGGAAAAGAGTCGATTAATATTGCCTATTTAGCGGTTCCTACGGTTGATCAAAATGGAAATGGAACAGGAACGATTGGACCTAGCCGATGTGGTAGTTTAGGCTATGCTGTTGCTGATAGTGAACATGCTGATATTGTCGTATTAATAACTGATAATATTGTTGATGAAACGCTCATTAATCCACAAATAGATGGACGTCATGTTGATTATGTGATTACCGTAGAAAGTATTGGTGATCCAAAAGGGATTGTCTCAGGGATAACACAACTCACAACCAATCCCATTGGCGTTAAAATTGCACATACGGCAGCAACAATATTAACGTCTTTATCATCTATGAAATCAGGCTTTTCTTACCAAAGTGGAGCCGGAGGTATAAGCCTTAAAGTTACCGATTATTTACGTCAATATATGGAAACATCTAATATAAAAGCTCAGTTTTTTAGTGGCGGAATTACAGCTTATCATGTTAATATGTTAACAGAAGGACTCGTAGAAGAGTTATATGATGTACAATGTTTTGATTTACGTGCCGTTGAGTCAATCAGTCAGTATGAACATCATCATGCCATTAGTGCATCAAAATATGCGAACCCACAGGATGATACCCGTGTGATTAAAGCGTTAGACTTTGTCATATTAGGCGCAACCGAAATAGATGTTAACTTCAATTGTAATGTCACTACCGATTCTTTCAATACCATTATTGGAGGTAGTGGTGGCCATCATGACGTTGCTGAAGAAGCAAATGTAACCATTGTTGTCTCACCTTTAATCAAGGGACGGATACCCATTGTAAAAGACCGGGTTACAACAATTACTACACCAGGACAACACATTGATATTTTTGTGACAGAGCGTGGTGTTGCAATTAATCCTAACCGTGAGGATTTAATTAATGAATTATCACAAACCAATATTAATCTCTTACCAATTGACACATTAAAAAACATTGCAGAAAACTATACCGGTAAACCAAAAGAGATAGGGCAGTCACACGAGCCAATAGGCTATATATTAGATCGTGATTATAACCGGATTGACACACTCTATAAAAAGAAGGGATAGCATGATTGAAATTAAAGAAGTATTACTTGATTCTGAAAGAACAGATCGTAACGCATTTTTAAAACAATTTAATATGACATGTGATAATGACGTCACATACTCAGTTTTGGCTTACGATCAAGAAACAATCATTGGGACAGCGTCTTTAGCGAACAATGTGATGAAATGCTTCTTAGTTGATCCAAACTATCAAGACAACCAAATTATGACCAAATTATTTCATCATTTGGTGAAAGTCCTTGATGCAAAAAACGTGCATCATTATTTTGTCTATACCCCAAATGATAATCAAAAGATTTTTGAAACACTGCATATGAAAACACTCGTAAAAACGATGAATACAACCCTGCTTGAAGGTGGGGATACTATTGATCACGTATTAACTAACTTAAAGCATGATTATAATGTATCAGATGAAGAACATGCTGCTATTATTATGAACGCTAATCCGATGACATTAGGTCATTTACATCTTGTCGAAACAGCCGCAGATGAGCACGACCATGTTTTGGTCTTTGTCGTGAGTGAAGATGTGAGTAAATTTCCATTTGAAGATCGATTTTCACTCATTAAAAAAGCAACAAAACACATGGATAATGTGACGGTATTACCCACATTAGACTACTTGGTTTCAAAAATCACATTCCCTAAATACTTTTTAAAAGAAGACCAATTAATTAAAGATGAACAAACGCTAATTGATGTCTTAGTCTATAAAGAATACTTTGTCCCGATTTTTAATATTACATGCCGATATTTAGGTGAAGAACCCTATAGTTATAACACGAAAAAATATAATACTGTTCTCAAAGATCACCTAGGAAATCATATAAAAATTATAAAGCGGAAAGAACTGTTTAATCACCCAATTAGTGCATCTTTTGTACGTAAATTGATTCGCGCAAACAAATTGGATAAAGTGAAACCTTATGTACCTGATGTTACTTTTGAATACTTAAAGAGTGATCAAGGACAAAAAGTCATCAATGCCATTCAAAATAGTGAATGGAGTCGTCATTAATGGATATTTTATCCGCACGAGAAGCACGCAGTCATCACATTCAAAGAGTGATGACTGCGTTTCCTAATAAGACATGTGTTGTACTAAAATTAAACATGGTAGGTCCCGATAAAAACCCTAAAGCGTTTCAATGGATTATAACGTACTATCACATTCAATTACAGACTCAGTTTAACTCGCACATAATACGTCATAGTTATCATGAAAGTGTCGATGGGAATTACTTCTTATATATAGTAAAAAGAGATCCTAAACTGGTAAAAGACCATATGGTTGCGTTAGAAGACGATAGTGCTTTAGGCCGGCTTATAGACATTGATGTCTACCATCAACATCCGCTCACACGAAAGCGCCCGCGACAATGTATCATCTGTGATGATTTAGCGCATCATTGTGTAAGATCCCAAGCTCATTCGGTTGAAGACGTTCGTTCCATAATGACATCGATCATGCATAACGCCTTAACTGCGTACATGACACATATCACCATTGAATCAATGATTGAAGAAGTTAACCTTTACCCTTGTTTTGGACTGGTAAGTAACAAGGATGCAGGGTGTCATAAGGATATGAATTCTGACACATTTCTTGCAAGTATTCGTGCGTTAAAACCTTTTATAAAAGCGTATTTAGAAGAAGACGATTCAAAAAAACTGAAAGCGATTGGATTGAACGCTGAAAAAGCAATGTTTGAGGCTACCGAAGGCATCAATACCCATAAAGGGTTAATATTTCTCTTAGGTATCTTCTTGCCGGTGCTAAAACAAGCAATTGTTTCAGGACATTCCATCGCGCATTTTCATAACAACTTAACAACTTTAGCAAACAGTATTGTGGGGGATTATTATAACAATTTAAAACTTCCCCAAACAGCTGGGGATAGAAGTTATATTGATTATCAGACCAAAGGCGTAAGAGGCATTGCGTTAGATGGATTTGATGTTGTTTTAAATCAACCACCGTTTAATACTGACTATGATAGATTATTATATTTTATGGCTAACATAGATGATACGACAATCATTCATAAAACCTCTTATGAAACATTAAAGCGTGTCAAAAAAGAGATCAAGGCATTGATTGAACAGGGAGGATATCCCCATAACCATGCACGGTATAATGCGTTGAGTAACACCTACAAAAAAGCAGGTATCTCACCGGGTGGTAGTGCTGATTTATGGGTTATATCTCGCTTATTTGAAACGTTCAAACCCTATTTAAAAAGAGAACACATTTAATTTAGAATGGGTTCTCTTTTGGTATTTTTATGATATTTTGCACCTTGATACGTGTCACGCCGTCGCATTTCTTTATCGATTTCATTCATTACAACAAATTTTTTAAGACTCCATTTCGGTTCAATTAATAACGCTTTAGGTGCATCCCCAGTGAGTCTATGGATAATGATATCATCTCTAAGCCATTCTAGTTGATCACATACGATATCTACATATTCATTAAGGGATAAGATTGAAAACGGGTCTTTCTCATATAAGTGACCTAATTGTGTGTGTTTCATCACATGTAAGAGATGAATTTTAACACCTTGTATATCAAATTGGTTCAAGTATTTAACAGTCTCAATCATATCCGCTTTTGATTCAATATGAAAGCCATTAATAATATGAACGACTACCTCAATATTGCGCTTTCTAAGTTCTTTGACCGCGGTTTCAAAGCATTCAAGTGAATGCAATCTGTTGATAAATTTACTGGTTTTATCATGAATCGATTGAAGACCGAGTTCAACAGTTAAATCAGTTTTTTGATTATATGATTCAAGTAACGTATATACCTCGTCTGTTAATGCATCACAACGCGTTCCAATATTTAACCCTACAATTGAATCGTCCGCCATAAGGGCTTCGTTATATAAGGCATCCAATTCTTGTACGGGTTTATAGGTGTTTGTATTTGCTTGAAAATACGCAATCGTGTAGGCATCAGACCATTTTTGAGACATTCTAGCTTTTATGTTTGAAAATTGTTTTGTGATGGTATTATCTTTATTACCAGCGAAGTCACCACTGCCAAGTGGTGTGCAATAAATACAGCCTTTAGTACCTTTAGACCCATCTTTATTTGGGCAAGTAAATCCGCCATCTAAGGCAACCTTAAAAACCTTTTTACCGTATTTAGCTTTTAAATAGGCACTTAAGGTATTATATCGTTTTTCTTTTGTCATTAAATTTTTTATCATTTTTTTTCACCTATTCTTTATTTTACCACATCTTTTTAAAAATTTATGTTATAATAGCAAAAGGTGATACTATGTATGAACGTTTTCGTGACAGTTTAGTCAATCCAACAAGAATTGTTGAATTTCGAAAAGATAAAGTAATCCTTGTTATTTTATATGTCTTATTTTTTGCGGCCTTACTCAGTACCAGAACAACCATCGAAATGGTCACATTTAATGGAATTCGACCTAATACACAAGAATATATTAAGAATGAAATGACTGTGATAGGCGACAAGTGCGCTGTGGTAGATGCGACAGTAACTTGTGATTCTGCGTTAAGAGAAGAAGTGTATGTTGATGGGTTTATTCGTTATCACATTGATTCTTACGGCAGTATTAATCCAGATATGTACGCAGAAGGGTACAATATTATTTTTCATAAAGATAATGTAGCCCTTGTGTTTAATGGGACCTTAGTAAATGCTGTGACTTTAAAAATAAGTGATTTACCAGAGAGTTTGCATAATCTTGATTTTGCTTTACAAGAGACAGATCCTGATCAATTTTATACTGAATTAGTGAATGGTATTAATACTTTTTTATTGTCACAAAAGCCGATTTTCGCACCAATTATGATTATAATGGAAATTATCTCTAATTTTATATTATTTATGATTTTTGTGCTGATCAGTAGTTGGTTTATGAATATGCGCTTTAAGCCGATTAAATACCGTGATCTATTTGTTATGACTGCTTACGCAGGAACAGCTTTATATTTAATCTTAATCTTCGATAGTCTCTTTAGTCTAAGTTTCTTCTTAATTGTAATTTTAATTTTGATTGCGTTTAGACAGAATAATGCGTTGAGTCGAGAGCTATTTCGTCGTCTACACACGAATCAAAAGACACAAAATAATGATGAAAACGATGAATAAGACCTTCTTATTGTAACATATTATACAATTAAAAAACATTTTAAAAGACTGCCTCTTTATTCAGAATAGTATCTGATTAAAGAGGTTTTTATCTGTTTTAATTTAGATTTTGCTTTTTTTGAGACTTGGCCTTATAATAAAGATATGAGATTCCTAAGGAGGCACATATATGAATCAGATGATTAAAGGGATATTAACGGTTGTCGCAGTAGCTATTTTAACGGTTATTTTCAGTATATTAATTGGCGCAATCGTAGCTGTTATGTCAATAAACAATCCATGGATGGGTATGACGGGAGCGATGATTACCGTATTTGTTGGTGGTGCTTTATTATTAGGCTTGCTTATTATGGGGATTTTCCGTTATCAGAAGGATAAATCTGAATACTGGCTAGGCGTTATTTATGGTGTCCTTGGATTGGTTGGGTTAAACATTATACTTGCCGCTTTAGGTTGGGCAATGAGTTTATTAACAGCGTTTTAATATAACCATTTATCACCAAGCAATAATACTTGATTAACGATTTCTTGTATGATATGCTTGTATTAGATGTGAAGAACTAGAAAGAGTAAACATAGCTGCATTTAAGAGACCTAATGGTGCTGAGAATTAGGATGACAGTGTGTCGAATTAGTCTAAGGAGCAGTATTAGCGCAACCCGTGAGTTAATACCGTATCTCTGCGTTAAAGAGTTAAGTGCTAGGCAACTAGAACAAAGGTGGTACCGCGGAAATTATTTCGTCCTTTTTTAAAGGACGATTTTTTTATATATTAAGGAGATGATCATATGCAGTATAATCACAAAGAAATAGAAGCCAAATGGCAAAAACACTGGTATGACAACAAACGGTTTAAGGCAGAAGATTTTTCTGATAAAGAAAAATATTATGCGTTAGTGGAATTTCCATACCCATCAGGGATTGGAATGCACGTTGGTCATATTAGAGCTTACTCAAGTTTAGAGATTGTTGCTCGTAAACGTCGAATGGAAGGATATAATGTCTTATTCCCAATCGGCTTTGATGCTTTTGGCTTACCGACAGAAAACTATGCGATTAAAACCAATACGCACCCTCGCGAGGTAACAGATAAAAATATTAAAACCTTTTTAAATCAACTTAAAAAAGCTGGATTCAGCTTTGATTTTGATCGGCAAGTTGATACAACAGATCCTTCGTATTATAAATGGACCCAATGGATTTTTATTCAGCTATTTAAAAAAGGTTTGGCCTTCCGTGATACAACATATGTTAATTATTGTCCGAGTTGTAAAGTCGTGTTATCAAATGAGGATTCACAAGGTGGTAAATGTGATCGATGTGATACACCTGTTGTCCAAAAAGAAAAAGACGTATGGTTCTTAAAAATAACAGACTATGCTGAAAGATTATTACAAGGATTAAAAGACCTAGATACCTTACCGCGCATACGAATTGAACAAGAGAACTGGATTGGTAAGTCGACAGGGGCTCATGTAACCTTTCCTATAAAAGATGTTGGTGAGTCGTTAGAGGTGTATACGACACGGCCAGATACATTATATGGCGCTACGTTTATGGTTGTTGCCCCAGAGCATCCGATTTTAAAACATCAAGCCAACCGTATTAATAATATGGATGATGTTAAAGCATACCAGGAACAAGCAAAATTGAAAACGGAATTTGAACGTGTAGAGTTGGCGAAAGATAAAACAGGGGTTAAACTTGATGGACTTGTTGCGCTGAATCCGTTAACCCAAAAAGAGATGCCTATTTTTGTTGCCGACTATGTTATGATTGGGTATGGTACTGGCGCTATAATGGCCGTTCCGGCTCATGATACTAGAGATTATGAATTTGCACAAAAATTTGACTGTGACATTGTTGAAGTTATCCAGGGTGGCGATATTACGAAAGAAGCCTACACGGATACCGCTGAAGGGATACTGATAAACAGTGATATCTTGAATGGTCTAGATGTCAAAGAAGCAAAACAAAAGATCATTCACTATTTAGAAGAACAAGACATTGGGAAGCGTGCTGTCAACTATAAAATGAAGGACTGGGCATTTAATCGTCAACGTTATTGGGGAGAACCCATTCCAATTGTTCACTGTGAACATTGTGGTATGGTGCCAGTCCCAGAAGAAGACTTACCACTTGAATTACCTGATATAGATGATTTTAAACCTGGTGAAGATGGGGAAAGCCCACTTGCGAATATTCCATCATTTGTCAATACCACTTGTCCGAAATGTGGTCATGACGCGAAACGTGAAACGGACACTATGCCACAATGGGCTGGTAGTAGTTGGTATTTCTTACGCTATACTGACCCACATAATGACCAAGAACTTGCTGATTTTGATAAACTAAAGTATTGGCTAGAAGTTGATTGGTATAACGGTGGTATGGAACATGTTACACGCCATGTTATTTATTCACGATTCTGGCATCAATTCTTATATGATATTGGTGTAGTCCCAACCGAAGAACCTTATAAAAAACGTACCGCTCAAGGACTTATATTGGGTACTGACGGAGATAAGATGAGTAAATCAAAAGGCAATATAGTCAATCCGTTAGAAATTATTGAAGAGTATGGCGCAGATACATTACGTCTATATATTCTCTTTATTGGTGATTATGAACAAGCAACGCCATGGAGCGATAGTGGGGTTAAAGGGGCTCGACGCTTTTTAGATAAAGTAGCTCGCTTAGAAGATAAAGTTTCTAATAAGCCACATAAAGATTATGAAATCTTACTGAATCAGACCATCAAAGGGGTATCAGAAGATATTGAAGCTGTGAAGTTTAATACAGCGATAGCAAAACTAATGACATTAGCTAATGAGTTAAACAAAGTATCACATATTCAACAAGCAGATTATGAAGCATTCTTAAAACTGATTTATCCATTCGCACCACACTTATGTGAAGAATTATGGTCTAACTTAGGACACAAAGACGATATGACATTTGTTGAGTGGCCAGAGTATGACGAAAATAAGTTGGTTGAATCCACTATTGAGATTGCCATCATGGTTAATGGTAAAGTCCGAGATAATGTCGCTATAGAGCTTAATCAAGATAAATCTTCGGTAATTGAGCTTGCCAAAACGCAAGAAAAAATAATACCGTATTTAGAAGATAAAGCGATTAAAAAAACAATATATGTACCCAATAAGCTCGTTAATTTTGTCGTTTAGTGCAAGGAATTTATCCTTGCACTTTTTTTTGTGATATAATAGGTAGTGGAGGTGGATGAATGAAAACAAAAATGGCTTATTTAATCGTGCTGACCAGTAGTATTGGACTCCTTACAAATATGATTGTTAGTTTACTTAGTGAGAGTCCAATAATATCCTTTTTAAGCTTATTTAAATACTTCACAATTTGGAGTAATGTTTTTGTATTACTATTATTTCTTGGTAAGGCTTTAAATTGGCACTGGATTGATCGATTAAAAGGTGGTATTTATATCAACATCACAATCACAATGGTTGTCTATATTACGCTCTTGAGTTGGACGTATACACCAGAAGGATTATACATCTTATCGAACATTATGAATCATTATGTGACACCATTACTTGCGATTGGGTATTTTATTCAATATGAGAATAAAAACTTTATGATTGAGCATATTGCGTTATGGATGATTTTTCCTATTTATTATTTGGGGTTTGCACTCAATTACAGCGCGCTAACAAATAATCCTATTTACCCGTTTTTTGATTTTATTAATGCTGGACTACTCAGAGTTAGTTTATTTGTAATAGCTATATTTATCATCTATTTAATTTTGTCAATGGGGATTGTGAAAATATTTTCACAAAAATAATTCACTATCAATGCTAATCAGTAAAAATAAAATGGCTAAAGATAGCCATTTTATCTATGAGTGTAAAATGATTATTTTTTTCATTTCAAATGCGTGATTTGTTGAAAGTAGATTTTTAAAATGATATAATAATAATGGTGTAAAAACGCTTTCATTTAAAATGATAAAAGCACCTAAGAAAGTGAGCAAAAAATAATGAAACGGATTACAATTATTGCTGGCCACTATGGAAGTGGTAAAAGTGAAATATCTGTAGAACTTGCATTGACACATAAAATTAATTATTTAGTCGATTTAGATATCATCAATGTCTACTTCCGATCTCGAGAATTAGACACATTATTAAAAGAGAATGATATCCACTTAGTTGAATCAACGATTAAAGGCATGCGTAATTCAGATTTACCCTTTGTAAGTGGTGAAGGGGCGATTCCTTTTACCCATCCAAATGTGACTGCCATATATGATCTTGGTGGTACTGAAAATGGGGTTCGTGTCTTGCATCAGTTTTTACATAAGATAAAAGATCCGGATGAGATTGATTTCTTAGTAACGGTAAATACATTTCGTCCTGAAACGCAAACTAAAGAGGATATATTAAAAACGATTGCTATGTATGAAGCGGAAAGTCAGCTTAAAGTTACAGGTTTAATCAATAATACGAACTTGATGCAAGAAACAACGGAAGATGATATTTTAAATGGTGAACAAGTTATTGCATCTGTCGCAAGAGAGTTGCATGTCCCGATTGTTTACACAGCAATTGATGAATCCATTGACACATCTAGATCATTCAAAGGTGAAAAGCTTATTCTACATAGATATATAGCAAAACAAAGATTATAGGAGGAACGATCGTGGCAAAAGGAAGAATTTTTATCGAAGAAGACACCTGTAAAGGGTGTAACTTATGTACCTTTTATTGTCCTGTTCATATCTTAAAATTAGATGAATCTCGGACCAATAAAAAAGGGTACACTCCATTGATGGTCACAGATATGGAAAAATGCATTGGTTGTGGATTCTGTGCGACCATGTGTCCAGACTCTGTCATTACTGTCGAGCGATTTCTGAAGGAGGCTAACAATGGCTAAAGTATTGATGAAAGGAAATGAAGCAATGGCACTCGCAGCAATTAAAGGTGGATGTGATGCCTTTTATGGTTATCCCATCACACCCCAAAATGAGTTGCCAGAATATTTAAGTAAACATATGAAAGAAAATGGACGAGTATTCGTCCAGAGTGAAAGTGAAGTTGCTGCTATTAATATGGTTTATGGTGCAGCTGGTGGTGGTGCGCGTGTATTAACCTCCTCAAGTTCACCAGGGATTGCCTTGAAACAAGAAGGTATTAGTTATTTAACAGGCGCAGAATTACCTGCGGTAATAATTAATGTTATGCGTGGTGGACCAGGTCTTGGAGGTATCCAACCAAGCCAGGCAGATTATAAACAAATCACACGTGGTGGCGGAAATGGGGATTACTATCTCTATTCTCTTGCACCTGAAAGTTTACAAGAGGCGGTTAACTTAATTAAAGAATCATTTGATATTGCTGATTATTTTAGAAACCCTGTTATGATTGCGGTTGATGGATTAATTGGTCAAATGATGGAACCGGTCGATTTTGATCAAGAAATCCCTAAGTGGGATTTGAAAGAAAAAACATGGGCCGCAGATGGTATGCGCGGCAAACGTGATAAAAATGTTATTAATAGTTTATACCTCGATCCTCAAGATTTAGAAGATCACAATTATAAATTATTAGATAAATATAATGAAATGAAAGCCAATCATCAACGGTACGAACTCATTAATATGGAGAATGCTGAAATTGCTATTGTAGCATTTGGTTCGACAGCTCGTATCGCAAGAAGTGCGATTGAAATGTTAGAAGATGAAGGCATCAACTGTGGTATTATTAGACCAATTACAATTTATCCATTCCCTAGTAAAGCATTTGATGAAATTCCAGCAAGTGTTCAAGATTTATTAGTCGTTGAAATGTCAACTGGTCAAATGATAGACGACGTTAAAATTGTCAATGAAGGAAGATATCCGATACACTTCTACGGACGTGTTGGCGGGATTGTTCCTGAGGCAGAGGAAATTGTCAACAAAGTGAAAGAAATCGTAGGTGAGAAATAATGGCAAAAACGAAAACGGTATATAAAAAATCACCAGGATTATCAGATTTTCCATTAAGTTATTGCCCAGGGTGTACCCATGGTATTATTCATAAACTGGTTGCTGAATGTTTAACTGAATTAGACGTCCTTGAGCGCTCAGTTGGAATCGGTAGTGTTGGTTGTAGTGCCTTAAACTATGACTTCTTTAGTTTCGATATGTTCCAAGCGGCACATGGACGTGCACCAGCTGTTGCGACAGGATTAAAACGGGTTCGTCCTGATACTATGGTATTTACATATCAAGGAGATGGAGACCTCGCAAGTATTGGGATTGCAGAAGCAATCCACGCAGCGCATCGTGGTGAAAATATCACCATTGTATTCGTGAATAATGCGATTTATGGTATGACAGGTGGTCAAATGGCACCAACAACCCTCGTTGGCCAAAAAACGACCACATCACCAGATGGTCGTGATCCAAAACATTCAGGGTTCCCATTACGTATCGCCGAAATGATGGCCACAATCCCAGGGGCAACCTATGTTGAACGGGTAAGTGTCCATAATCCTAAACACGTAAACAAAGCAAAAAAAGCCTTGAAAAAAGCGTTTGAAATTCAAAAAAATAATCAAGGATTCAGTTTAATAGAATTTATTTCTACCTGTCCAGTTAACTGGGGTATGACACCAAAAGACGCTGTAGATTGGGCTGTTGACAATATGATTCCTTACTATCCTTTAGGTGTCTACAAAGATAGAACGAAGGAGGATAACGCATGATTGATGAAAAAGTAATCATTGCCGGATTTGGTGGACAAGGTGTAATGTTAATGGGGCAACTCCTTAGTTACGTTGCAACAAAAAAAGACATTAACACATTATGGTTTCCATCATATGGACCAGAGACCCGTGGGGGTACAGCAAATTGTTCAGTTACAATCAGTGAAGATCCGGTAAGGAGTCCTGTTATTTCAACACCAGATTCTTTAATTATTATGAACAAACCTTCGCTTGCTAAATTCCAACCAAAATTAAAAACAGGTGGAAACTTATTAATTAACGCAAGTCTTGTAAAAGATGTTGACATTCGTGATGATGTGAATGTTATTCTTGTCAAAGCGAATGATTTAGCACTAGAGATTGGTAACCTAAAAGTTGCAAACATGGTCATGTTAGGAGCCTATTTAAAGGCGGCAAATCTCTTTACGAACGATGATATTATTGATATAATGAAACAGAAATTTACAGGTGCGAAAGCAAAACTGATTGACATTAATAAAGAAGCACTTGATCGCGGACGCGATATCGTTAAGTAATATTTTTAAAGAGAGGATGGATCTCATGAAGATTCTTACTATCAACCCAGGAAGCACATCAACTAAAGTAGCCTTATTTGAAGGCGATGACTGTGTGCACAAAAAAACGATCCGCTATTCCTCTGATATACTCAATAAATATGATGATTTAATTGATCAAATCCCTTTACGACGCAGTGATATTGAAACCTTCTTAAAAGAGAATGCGATTCGGTTAAACCAAATCGATGGATTTATCGGTCGAGGGGGATTAATGAAATCACTCGCAAGTGGCGTTTATGAAGTTGATGATGCCATGAAAAAAGATTTAGCAAGTGGAAAGTATGGGGAACATGCCAGTAACTTGGGTGGAATATTAGCGGATACACTTGCCAAAAAAGTTAGTAAAAAAGCGTACATCGCTGACCCTGTCATTGTTGATGAAATGGAAGATGTCGCTAAAATATCGGGATTGAACGGTATTACCCGTAAGCCGATATGGCACGCATTAAATCAAAAAGCGGTCGCCAAACAGTACGCAGAGAAAAATAATTTAAATTATGAAGATCTCAATCTAATTGTTGCTCACTTAGGTGGTGGCATTAGTGTTGGATTTCACAAAGAAGGCAAAGTCGTTGATGTTAACAACGCTTTAGACGGAGATGGACCATTTAGCCCAGAGCGTACTGGGGGATTACCGGTAGCGTCTGTGTATGAACTTGCATTTAATGGACAATACACGTTAGAACAAGTTCAAAAACTAAATCATGGATTTGGTGGACTTGTATCTTATTTAAATACCAATGATGCTGAAGAAGTCAGTGAAATGATTGCTAGTGGCAGTACCGTCGCAAAAGATATCCTTCATGCTATGGTGTATCAAATTGCTAAAGAAATTGGTAGTTTATATGCCATTACAAAAGGGAAACTTGATGCGATCATTATTACCGGTGGCCTAGCATATAATCAAGATGTATTACAACCACTGCTAGAATACATAGATCACTTAGGAGAAATCACTATCTATCCTGGTGAAAACGAACTCAGTGCACTTGCTTACAATATGAAGTTAGTCATTGAAGGCAAACAACGCGCACAAAAATATGATATGTAAAAAGCCAACTTAGTTGGCTTTTTTTAATCCATTGTATTTTCTAATCCAACATACGTAAACGTATCTTCAAAGATAATCTTCTTACGTTTATATAGCGTAACTTTTGCATGCGAGGTTAAACTCTCAAAGACCTCTAGGTTCATGTTGCCACCATCCGTTGGTCCAACCAGTTTAATTGGAGCATCTAACGATGTTTTAATAATAACTTTATAAAACGGCTTTAAAACGGTTAGAGTAATCTGTCCCTTATGACTTTCATAAAGGAATTTTGAAAGATTGTATGATGAAAAATGATAGCCTTTATCCGGTAAATCTAGATGTAAGAAAAAGCCGTTAATAGTTAAGCCTTTGAAAGGAACTTTACCCACTGATAAGGAGATAGTTGCGTTTGATGATTCAGCGTGAGAACTTTGACACCAAATCCACTTTTGAGGAAATTTGTGACCATATGTCTTTTCTAGATAAATATTTGCGTTAATGCTGTGTTTCTCATCCGCCATCTCGATTTTACCAATCCCTTTACCATTAGGATAAAGTAACTCTTGATAACACTCAAGGGGCATTTTTTTAAAGAAACCCATAGATGACTTTGTTTGAAGTGACACATCTTCAAACGATAAATTACACTTAATATCATCAATATCAAGTAGTAGATGTTTAAGCGACAACTCATTATTGCCGATAGTGACTGTTTCTAAGGTCTCATGATAATAGAATAATGACAGATCAAATGCTCTATAAATCCCTTTTTTCTGACCAGCTTTTGCGATTTGAATAAATGCATGAGGATTGGTTGATTCTTTCGTAATCCCGAATATAACAGCCATATTAAGTTCGATAACAGGATCAATTATTCGAACATACCATCCTTCAAAATAGTTTGAATCTTTTAACGATTGATATGAAAATAAGCTCATAAGACAACCTCCTTGATTGTTTTTAGTATACCATAAGTTGTTTTTGTGATATACTAATTTTGGTGATAATTATGGACTATGTTGTATTTGATATTGAAACAACAGGATTAAATCCAAGAACAGATCGAATTATCGAAATTGGGGCACTTCGTATTAAGAATGGTGAAGTCGTTGATTCTTTTGAACAATTAATTAATCCCGGGATAACCATTCCAGACAATGTGATTGCGATTCATGGCATTACCAACGAAATGGTTAAAGATGCGCTTTTCCCAGGTATTGCTTTACAAGAATTTATATCCTTTTGTGAAGGGGTAGATTTTTTAATTGGACATAACGCAGTACGATTTGATTATCCGTTCATTGAAAATGAATGTACGCGATATATGGTTAAATATCCTAAATTTAGAGTGAAAGACACGATTTTCTCAGCAAGAAAACGATTAAAAGGACTTAGAAGTTATTCTTTAAAAGCATTGTGCCGTATTTTCCAAATAGAAAACAAGCAGGCACATCGGGCTTTAAGCGATGTCTATGCGACATATGAAGTCTATGAACAATTACTCGCAAAAGATAAATAAGACCTTTATCCATACTATATGGATGGAGGTCTTTTTTATGAATTGTATTTATTGTCAGAAACACTTATATAAACAGATGACACTTAAAACACTTTTTAAAACACCGTATGTCATCCATGATGACTGTGTGAAAAAAGTTAATGTAAAAACAGAAGACATGATTCCCGTGTTGGATAAAGAAATAATCTTGCATTATTTATTTGATCAAAACAAAGATGGTGATGATCACGCCTTATTTACAGAACTAGGGCATCACCTGTTTACCGGCTTTAAAACCTCTGATAGTGATCTAATGCTTTACTATGATGATACATTAATAACATTCCTTAACAGCCCAATGTTTAAACTTGTTTTAGGGTTAACACGCCGTTTTTTATACTTAGCATTTCTATATCGCGATACACTGTTGTAAGAGAAAAAAATCACATTTCTTAAACAATAGTCTGATTATATGTTATAATAAACTATATTAAATTGAAAGGGAGCTGAAAAAGATGAGAGTTGAAGTTAGAGGGAAAAATGGGTTTGAAGTAACCGATGCCATTAGAGATTACGCAGAAGACAAATTACAAAAAGTAGAACGGTATTTCAAACAGGCGTTAGATGCCTTTGTGGTTTGTAAAGTTTATAGCGATCATCATAAAGTTGAGGTGACCATCCCTACCAAGTATTATACCATGCGTGCTGAGGTCGCAGATGAAGACATGTACGCAGCGATTGATTTATCAATTGATAAATTAGAATCACAAATTCGTAAACATAAAACAAAAATTACACGCAGTTTACAACAACGTGATGGTGTTAAAGATATCTTCCATGATGATTTAGATATTGAAGCACTTGAAAAGGAATTGGTACAGCAACCTGTCCGCAAGAAAGAAATTATGCTTGAAGAAATGACAGTTGATGAAGCCATTACTGCACTAAAAGTATTGGATCATGACTTTTTCATTTTCCGTGATGATAAAACAAAACAAGTCAGTGTGGCCTATACACGAAATGATGGAACATTTGGAGTTATTGAAACCGAATAAATAAATGCGCCCAAGGGCGCATTTTTCTTGAGTTTTGTTTTCAAAAAGTTCATAAATATGATATCATAGATGTGACAAAATGAGGTGAGGTACATGTTTTTTAAAAAATGGTTTGACTTAGGACATCGAGCACTCAAAAAGAACCGCAAAATAGCGGATCAAATAGAGGCATTAAGCGATACATATAAAACATTGTCAGACGCAGAATTAAAAGCAAAAACAGATGAATTTAGAGAACGATTAAACAACGGTGAAACAAAAGATGATATTTTAGTTGATGCCTTTGCGACCGTTCGCGAAGCGGCGACACGTGTCGTTGGATTAACCCCTTACTATGTGCAATTGTTGGGGGCTATTTCAATACATAATGGTAATATTGCGGAAATGAAGACCGGTGAAGGGAAAACCTTAACCAGTGTTATGCCAGCCTACTTAAATGGATTATTAGGTGAAGGTGTTCACATTGTCACAGTCAATGATTATTTAGCTGCGCGTGAAGCAAACGGTGAAATTGGTGATTTATTTCGATGGTTAGGACTAACTGTTGGGCTGAATACACGTGATTTAACAAAGGAAGAAAAGCGCGAAGCGTATTTATGTGATGTACTGTATTCAACCAATAATGAATTAGGATTTGATTACTTACGTGATCACATGGTTATCTATAAAGAACAAATGGTCCAAAGACCATTAAACTACGCGATTATTGATGAGATTGATTCGATCTTAATTGATGAAGCAAGAACCCCATTAATTATTAGTGGTGGCGCAAAAAATACCAGTAGCTTATATTTACAAGCGCAAGCATTTACGCGAAATTTAACTGAAGAAGATTATGATTTAGATATTAAAACAAAAGCTGTCAACTTAACGGAATCCGGTATTGCTAGAGCCGAAAAATACTTTTCATTAGATAATCTATATGATATCCATAATGTCAGTTTACTACATAGTATAAACAATGCGATTAAAGCGAATTTTACAATGGAACGCGATGTTGATTATGTTGTTCAAGATAATAAAGTTGTTATTGTCGATAGTTTCACAGGACGACTTATGCATGGACGCCAATTTAGTGAAGGACTCCATCAAGCATTAGAAGCTAAAGAAGGCGTTGACATTAAAAAAGAAACCACAACACTAGCAACAATAACATTCCAAAATTACTTTAGAATGTATAGCAAACTTGCCGGAATGACAGGGACAGCGAAAACTGAGGAAGAAGAGTTCAGAAATATCTATAATATGATTGTCGTTGAAATACCAACCAATAAACCGGTCATCCGTCAAGATGATAATGATTTAATCTTCGCGACAATGAAAGCAAAATATAAAGCAATTGCGAAAGAAATACAACACCGTCATAAAATTGGGCAACCCATGTTAGTCGGGACCATTTCTATTGAAACATCAGAATTGCTCAGTAAACTATTGAAACGGTTAGGGGTACCACATGATGTTTTAAATGCGAAACAGCATGAGCGTGAAGCTGAGATTGTCGCAAAAGCAGGAATGAAGGGTCAAGTCACAATCGCAACCAATATGGCTGGACGTGGGACAGACATTAAACTTGGTGAAGGCGTTGTCGAACTTGGTGGACTTGCGGTATTAGGGACAGAACGTCATGAGTCACGCCGGATTGATAATCAGTTACGCGGACGTAGTGGACGTCAAGGAGACCCAGGATATAGTCGTTTCTTCTTATCAGGAGAAGATGATTTGTTGCGCCGATTTGGTGGCGATCGTTTTAAACGACAATTGGAGATGTTAACCAAAACACGGGGGTCTGATGATGAAGAGCCAATCGATTACGGAATCTTTTCTAAAATTGTAGAACGGGCCCAAAAACAAATTGAAGGAAACAACTTTGATCGCCGGAAAACCGTATTACAATATGATGAAGTAAACCGTAAACAACGTGAAGTAATCTATAAACAACGACGTGATATCTTATTTAAAGATTCAATTATTGATATTGCCCGTGAAATGATAAATCGTTCTATTGAACGGACAGTTTATGCCCATGTCAATCAAGATTCTAAAGATCAAATGGTTAATAGTAGTGAATTATATAATGTCCTCGCAGGACGGTACTTTACGCCAAACAGTATAAGTAAGTCTGAATTAGATAAACCCGCACCTGAGGTTATCAGTGAACTTTATGATGTTGTTAAAGAGGATATGACTTATAAACTGAACAAATTTGGTGATGAGAAGTTTAACGAATTTTTAAAAGCCATTATCTTACGTGTGGTCGATACATATTGGACAGAACATATCGATCAAATGAGTGAATTACGCCAATCAATTGGCCTGCAAAGTTATGCACAAATGAACCCATTACGCGAATATCAAGATAGTGGGTATCGGTTATTTAACGAAATGTTAGAAGCGATTGATGAAGATGTAACACGATATGTCTTACGCGCTCAAATCCGTGATAATATGGAACGCGTACAAGTGATTAAACCAACGCACACATCTAGTGGTAAAGAAATCGAGTCAAAGAAAAAACCACGTTCTGTCAATAAAGTAGGACGAAACGACCCTTGCCCATGTGGCTCAGGGAAAAAATATAAACATTGTCATGGTAAATAGAATAAAGACCCGAAGGGATATCCTAGGGTCTTTCTTGAAGGTGATTAATTATGCAACTATCTGATGTTAAAGGCATTGTTCAAAGCCATTTAAATGAACAAGAAAAAATCCATAATTTAATCGATCTCGAGGCATTAAAAAATGAGATTGATTCGTTACAAAAACAAACCTATGATGCTTCTTTTTGGGATAACCCACAAGAAGCTAATCATATTATTCAACAATTAAAGCGGTTAAAAAAACGTTATGACCAAATAGCGGCATATGATGATTTGATTGAAAACTTGCAATTATCAAAAGAGTTAGTTGAAGAAGATGCGAGTTTACTAGATGATATCGAGACATATGATAAACAACTGACAAAACGAGCCGAAAACTTAGAGATTCTGTTGTTATTATCAGAGGAATATGATGATTTAAATGCGATTTTAGAAATTCATCCAGGAGCTGGTGGTACGGAATCACAAGATTGGGCAAGTATGCTTTATCGGATGTATAACCGTTATGCCGCAAGTAGTGGCTACACTCAGGAAGTGCTAGATTACCAAGCTGGGGATGAAGCAGGGATTAAAAGTGCTACTTTTGCGATTCGTGGCGATAATGCCTACGGCTACTTAAAAGCAGAACATGGTGTTCACCGTTTAGTTAGAATTAGTCCGTTCGATAGTGGCGGAAGACGTCATACGTCTTTTGCTAGTGTTACAGTGATTCCTGAATTTGAGGGCGATATTGACATCGACATTGATGACAAAGATTTAAAAATTGATACCTATCGCTCAAGTGGTGCAGGGGGACAAAGTGTTAATACCACCGATAGTGCTGTACGGATTACCCATATACCTACTCATATCGTTGTGACAGTACAAAATGAACGGTCGCAAATTAAAAACAAAGATAAGGCAATGCAAATTTTAAAAGGTAAATTATATCAAAAAGCGTTAGAAGAACAACAAGAAAATATTGCAAAATATCGGTCTACCGATATTTCTAACTCTTTTGGAAGTCAGATACGTTCATATGTTATGCATCCTTACTCAATGGTTAAGGACCATCGTACAAATCACGAGACAGGGAATGTCGATAAAGTTATGGATGGCGATTTAGATCCATTCATCAAAGCCTATCTAACACAGCAACAAAAGGACGATCATAATGGATAAACACCGGATACGTCCTATTAGTCATCCTGAACGTTACGGATGGATTTCATTAGGTATTATTTTGATGGCTTCAGGGTTTTATTTCTTTTTAATTCCTGTTGATTTAGTTGCTGGAGGGGTTACTGGAATCGGTATGATACTGAATGAAGTATCAAGTAAGATTTCAATTTCTCTCACCGTATTTGCGATGAATATGGTGTTATTGTTGGTTGGCTGGATTGTCTTAGGCACAAAACTATTTCTTAGAAGTATCTATGGCAGCCTTCTGTTTCCTTTTGTCCTGTTCATCTTAGAACAGTTTGTGCCCTTATTAAATATCGAAAATGACTATGTCATTGCGGTCACTTTTGGTGGGGCACTACTTGGACTTGGTTTTGGCTATGTGCTTAAATATGGTGGTACAAGCGGAGGAACAGACATACCCGTTAAAATCTTAAACCGCGTGTTTAATTTACCAATCAGTTTTAGTGTGTATTTAATTGATGGCTTAATTGTCCTTGCAGGAACTATTGTCTTTTCCCAATCTGGGAGTGTACTTGTTGGGCTTTATGCGATAATCGCGATTGCGATTAGCGGTAAAGTTGCGGACATGGTGGTTGTCGGGGGTACTTCGAAAAAAGCCTTACAAATTATTACAGATTATCCACAGGAGATCAAAAAATCAATTTATGATTCTATTAGTCGTGGTGTGACAGAAGTACCGATTAAGGGTGGGTACTCAGAGTCCAAAAAAATAATGCTGATTACAGTCATTACTAAACGAGAATATTATTTAGTGAGAAATGTAATTAGCCATATTGATGAGACGGCATTTGTGTATGTCACCCCGGCTACAGAAATACATGGTGAATTTTTAGAAAGAGAGAGTGATGATTTATGAGTAAACGATTAGTAGGTTTATTAGCCTTCATCGTCGCAATAGGAACCAGTTTTTATATTGGGTACAACATGGATACAGTTGAACCACAGGATACGGGCAATCAAGATGAAAATCCGCCGTTAAATGAAGACGGTGCAACAACCATTACCGATGAAGTTTTCTTAGAAGTTTTAGAATCATTGATGGAAAATCATTATACACAACCATCAAGAGACTTGTTAATGGAAGGCGCAGTGAACGGGATGTTTGATGCATTAAATGACCCACATTCAAGTTATTTTGACTATGAAGAATACTCACAATTTCAAAGTGGGTTTGAAGAAAGTTATGTCGGCATTGGCGTTCGCGTGAGCTTTGTTGAAGGGCAAATCATTGTTGAAGATGTGATGGAAGGTGGCCCAGCCGAAGAAGCTGGCATCTTACCTAATGATATCATTGTGAGTGTTGATGGGGTGGATATTACTGAGCAAAACTTTTATGACACCATCAACATGATTTTAGGAGAAGAAGGTACGGATGTCGTTATTGGTATTTTCCGTCAAGGTGTTGATAATATTATTCAATTAACCATGACCCGCGCCGTAATCCAAAATGCCAGTGTTAATTATCAAGTATTTAACAAAAACGGACAAAAACTTGGCTATATTGAAGTCACGCAATTTGGCGATGAAACAGCCAATAAATTTCATGATGCAATCACAGCCTTAGAAGCGCAAAATATAGATGGATTAGTTATTGATTTACGAAATAATGGCGGTGGCCATTTATCGACAGTGTACAATATGATGAATGAGTTTTTAGTGGATAATGGGAAGCCAATGTTCTCAACTGAATATTATTCTGATGGAGAATTCTTCAGTAACAATTATTATGCATCTAATAGTACACCAAAGCCCTATGATATCGTTACGCTTGTCAATCAAAATAGTGCCAGTGCATCAGAAGTTTTTGCAAGTGCTATGCAAGAACAAGGGAATTATCCTTTAGTCGGAACAGTGACATACGGTAAAGGGACCATGCAGACGGACATGGTTGTTCAAGCAACAGTGGGGGATCGGTTACATATATCCATTGGTAAATGGATTACAAGTGAAGGGAATTGGGTCCATTTTAATGGTGGTACGGATGGCATTACACCGGATATCATCGTCGAACCAACAGGTGCTGAAACAGCCTATAAAGTCTTTTTAATAGACGAAGGTCCACTACAAGTCGACACGGTCGATCCCCGTATTGCCAATGTACAACAAATCATTAATACCATGGGATATAACGTCAGAACGGATGGTTATTTTGACCAGGATACCTACAGTGCTATTATCAATATTCAAAATGATCATAACATCCCCGCAACGGGTATGATTGATGAAGCTACTTTAACTGTCATCAATGCAGCACTAGATGCATTCCGTGATAACCCAAGTAACGATTCACAGTTACAAGCAGCCTTAGATTACTTCAGTAACAATGATTAAAATTACAGATATTCACAAACAGACAAATGGCTATCGGATTACATTATCAAACCGTATTGCATTTGATGTGAGTGAACAGACCCTAAGTCAATACCATTTGTATGTCCAAAAAGAACTAGAGCCAAATGAGATAAAAGAGATTAGACAAGGCGCTAATTTTGACCTTGCCTATCAACAGGCACTGAGTTATGTGACAAGGCAAATGCGAACGGTTGGGGAAACAAAAGCACATTTACGCAAAAAAGATTATAGCCGAATTGTTATCGAACAAGTCATTGATCGCTTACAAGAAAATAACTATTTAAACGATCAACGCTACGCTAGTTTGTATGTAGAAGATAAAAAAATGTATTCCCATGATGGTCCTAAAAAAATTGGGCAATACTTACACAAAAAGAAAATTGACAAACCTATAATTGATCAGGCCTTACTCAGTTATGATATTCCCGAACAAAAAGAAACGATTCGTAAACAGTTAATTAAATTGAGTCAACGTCCTGTAAAAAAGCCTTATTATAAAGCGATTAAAAGCCTAAAACAAAAGTTTTATCGCTATGGTTTTCAATCATATATTATTGATGAAGTTTTTCAAGCACATATGGATATAATTGATCAAATGATTGATGAATCATCATCTTTTGAAAAAGATGTGTCTAAATTACACAACAAAGGTGTAAGTAGATATGCGATGAAACAAACGTTACGACAAAAAGGATATTCAAGTGCACAAATCGCCACACTTGAAGAATAGGAGGATCTTATGAATCAAGACGATTTATATTTCTTTAATCAAGGTAAACTCTACGATGCTTATCGTGTTTTTGGAGCGCACATTATCAAAGATGATCACGGACACCATGTAGGTGTCAGATTCACTGTTTGGGCACCACATGCGAAAGAAGTGAGTGTATTAGGTGAGTTTAACGACTACCAAGCGTGGGTCCATAATTGTCGTAAAATCGATGAGAGTGGTATTTGGCAAATTGAGATTGAGAAAGCAAGTGAATGGGATGAGTACCAATATGAAATAAAAACCCATGATGGACGGGTCTTATATAAAGCCGACCCCTATGCATTTTTCTCAAGTGAACGGCCGGGTCAATTAAGTAAAGTGTATGATATTGATGGCTATTTTTGGAACGATGCCAAATATATGCATAATCGCGAAGATGAGCGACCATATGATAAACAGATGAGTATTTATGAGTGTCATTTAGGGACATGGATGGTCAAACCTGATGGCACACATCATAAATACAATGAACTAGTTGATTTATTGATTCCTTATTTAAAAGAGAATGGGTTTACCCATGTCGAATTTATGCCTTTAGTGGAGCATCCATTAGATCAATCTTGGGGATACCAAGGGACAGGCTATTACAGCGCAACTAGCCGCTTTGGTGTACCGAAAGATTTGATGTATTTGATTGATCGCTTACATCAGGAAAACATCAAAGTTATTATCGATTGGGTGCCTGGTCATATTTGTCGAGATGCCCACGGACTTTACATGTTTGATGGACAACCTCTATATGAATATGACGAGGCGTGGAAACGCGAAAATGAAGTGTGGGGAACAGCCAATTTAGACCTTGGTAAAGGAGAAGTTCAAAGTTATTTAATATCAAATGCCTTGTTTTGGATGAAATACTTCCATGTCGATGGCTTCCGCATCGATGCGGTAAGTAACTTAATCTATTTCTTAGGTGACAGCAATAATGGCATTAATGATGGGGCATTGACGTTTATTCGTCATTTAAGTCAAAAGGTTTTTGAAACGTTTGATAATGCGTTATTAATTGCTGAAGATTCAACAGCTTATCCTAAAGTCACGCACCCTGTCGATCATGGTGGACTTGGTTTTAACTATAAATGGAATATGGGATGGATGAATGATACACTTGAGTATTTTGAAGAAGATCCTGTTCATCGTAAATACCATCACCATTTAATTACGTTTGGATTAACCTATGCCTTTACAGAAAATTATGTCTTACCATTAAGCCATGATGAAGTTGTTCATGGGAAAAAATCACTCGTCAATAAGATGCCTGGCGATTATTGGCAAAAATTTGCTAATTATCGTGCATTAATGGGATTGTTTTTTACTCATCCAGGAAAAACACTGCTATTTATGGGGGGCGAGTTTGCCCAAATGCATGAATGGAAGGATTATACAGAATTGGACTGGCATCTCTTACAATATCCGCTTCATAAGGGAGCACAACGTTTTAATAAAGACATGAACGATGTCGTAAAACACCATAAAGCATTATATGAATGTGATCATCAAACGGAAGGATTTGAGTGGATTGATGCGAACAATGTCGACTACTCTATCTTTACCTTTATTAGATATGCAAAAGATAAGCAAGATTTTGTCATTGTTATTTTAAACTTAACCCCTGTTGTCCATCAACACTATAAGTTTGGTGTTCCGAATAAAGGGGCATACAAAGAAGTCATGAATAGTGATAAAGATATATATGGTGGCAGTAATCTTTATAATGGTGACACGTTATATACAAATGATGAATCGATTCATGGCTATGAGCAGTCATTAGAATGCTTATTAAGCCCATTATCGATTACCATTATAAAACCTAATTAGTAGGTGATAAAATGAAAAAAGATGTTGTTGCAATGGTGTTAGTAGGTGGACGTGGAACCCGCTTAAAACAAATCACAAAAGACACGGCAAAACCTGCCGTGACGTTTGGTGGGAAATATAAGTTGATTGATTTCGTATTAAGCAACTTAACCAATAGTTCTATTGATACTTGTGGGATTATTACGCAATATGAACCACATGAGTTGATGCGGTATATTTCCTTTGGTAGCACATGGGATTTAGATGTCAATGATGGTGGAATTACCTTTTTAACTCCATATACATCTAGTGATGGCGAAAAATGGCAAAAAGGTACAGCGCATGCGATTCAACAACATTTCCATTATATTACGCAATATGACCCTAAGCATGTGATTGTCCTTGGTGGTGATCATATTTATAAAATGGATTACCGTGACATATTAAAGGCGCATAAAGCACATCATGCGGATCTTACCATCGCGACATTTTCAGTAGATCAGGATGCCTCTCGTTTTGGGATTATAGATTGTGATGATAATCATCAAGTCTTAAGCTTTGAAGAGAAGCCAGATAATCCTAAAACCAACCAAGCATCGATGGGTATTTATGTCTTTAAAACAAACGTCCTAAAAGAGTTATTATTCAAACAAAAAGACGGCCAATTCGATTTTGGACATGATATAATACCCCTTGCTTTAAATGAGAAGAAGGCAGTTTACGCCTATCCATTTAAAGGGTACTTTCGTGATGTCGGAACCGTAAAAAGTTTGTATGATGCGAACATGGATTTATTAGACAATCCCCATTATTTAAAATTACATGAATATTTGGACTTTCCTGTGTATACCAAAAGTTCGAATTTGCCACCGCATCATATCGGTGAACAATCACAGATTAATAACTCACTCATCGCTGATGGGTGTTTACTCTATGGGGATGTATACCATAGTATATTAGGGAGTGGCATTTATATGGGAATCGACAGTATTGTTAAAGATTCAATTATCTTTGAAAACGTCCGTATTGGGAAAGGGTGTTTCATCAAGAATGCTATCATTTTAAAAGGCAGTGTACTGCTTCCTAAAACAAAACTAGAATTTGATGAGATTACCGTTGTTGATAATGAGTTTTTATGGAAACTGGGTGAGAAAAATGGCTGAACTATTAGCGATTGTTGATGCGACTTATAAAGGCAATTTTGAAAGTTTAACGCTGCACCGAATGCCAGGGGCATTACCATTTTTTGGTAAATTTCGTCTTATTGATTTTACGTTATCCAATATTCGTAATTCACGGATAACGAATGTGGCAATTTTTCCTTACGGGAACTATCGTTCTTTACAAGATCATGTAGGGAGTGGGAAACGTTGGGATTTAGATAGACGTCGGGATGGTTTGTTTATTTTACCGCCTAAAAATGCATATATTATGCCTGGTAAAATGATCACCTTTCAACGGATGTCAGAACATATTGAGTTCTTTTTACGCTCAACGCAGGAATACGCTATTATTATGCCATCTAGCATTGTATGGAGTATTGATTTTAACGACGTGCTAGAAGCGCATATTGCCTCACAAAAAGATATCACGGAAGTGATGCATCAAAACAATCGCTTAAGAACCTATATTGTATCTAAAAAACGGTTGATTGATTTAATTGAAACAGCTGATTCGTTACAGTATAGAACGATGTTAGATGTGGTTGCTTATAGTCCAAGTTTAACGGTAAATATATACCAACACGATAGTTATACGCAGTTGATAGAAACGCTCGATGACTTTTTAATAACTAACCTGGACATGTTACATTTTGATAGTGGACGTAACATATTTAAACCAGATGTTCATATTTTTTCGAAAGAAAAAACGGCTCCGCCAGCTAAATATTTAAATCATGCGAAAATTGAAAACTCAGCAGTAGCATCAGGAAGTATCATTGATGGTAATTTAGAGCGAACGATTGTTGGTCGTGATGTTGTGATTAAAAAAAACACGACCATTAAAAATAGCTATATTATGTCCAATTGCTTTATCGAAGAAGGCGCTTATTTGGAAAATGTCATTTTAGATAAACGCACCGTTGTGAAAGCAGATACTTATATTAATGGTACGAAAGATTTTCCTTATATTTCACAAAAACGCCAAGTAGTTACTAACTTTGATCAAATTCGGGTCTGTATGGTGGCAAGTGAAGCTTATCCATTTATGAAACGCGGTGGCTTAGCGGATGTTATTGGTGGATTATCACGTAACTTAGTGCGACTCGGTGTTGATGTGACTGTTATCATTCCTTACTATAATCGTATTAAAGATGATTTTAGTGAAACCATTAAACGTGACTTTTCAATGGTCGTAACCTATGGTGACAAACAATACAAGACAACCATATTTACACGGCTATACAAAAACGTACGGTTCTATTTTATTGAAAGTTTTGATTTCTTTGATACTGACAAAATCTATGGGTATGATAATGATCCAGACAGATTCGCATTTTTTAACCAAGCAGTTGTTAATCTGTTTGATTATATCGATGATTTTGATTTAGTTCATATTCATGACTGGCACACATCACTGATTCCATTGATTCTTGATAACTCAAAACACCAGGGGTTAAAAACCTTGTTAACGATACATAATGTTGAGTATCAAGGTCAAGTAAGCAACGATGTGATTCAGAAACTAAATATTAAAAACTTTGTCTTCCGCGCTGAAACAATTAATATTTTAGAAATCGGAATTGATACAGCAACAAAACTATCAACCGTATCACCTACCTATAAAGAAGAGCTTAAGTATGAATATTATGGTAAGAACTTAACCTACTTTATTATAAAACGTGAACGCGATTTCTTTGGCATCTTAAATGGGATCAGTAGTTCGTTAAACCCACAGCGTGACCAACTCATTCATACCCAATATCAAATCGGTAGTCGTGATGACAAAATCGCCAATAAAACCTATTTACAGGATATTATGAATCTTCCAAAAGGTGATGATACCTTTGTAATAGGGATGGTCACACGGATTGTAGAACAAAAAGGCTTTGATATTATACTAAATGTCTTACCTGATGTTCTTAAAGATGACCGTGTTCAGTTTGTGTTACTTGGTGAGGGGGATTCCCATTATAAAAAGGCTTTACGTAATATAGAGAAACAGTACCCAAACCAAGTACGTTTAAACTTAAGTTATGATGGAACTGTACCCAATTATATTTATGCAGGCGCGGATGCGTTCTTAATGCCAAGTCGGTATGAGCCATGTGGTCTTGGTCAGATGATTGCCCTTAAGTATGGGACATTACCGATCGTAAGAGATACAGGTGGGCTCTCAGATACAGTTGATAATTATGACCCAATCACGGGAAGTGGGAATGGGTTTAAATTCTATAATTATGATGGGTATGATTTAGCCCAAACAATTGATACCGCGAAAGATGTCTTTTTTAACCACCCTGACCTTTGGGACACCATGCAAAAACGGGCAATGAAAACGGATTACAGTTTAAAGCGCCAAGCACGGAAATATATAGATTTGTATCGGATTGTCATTGAGGCCCAAGAATAAGATAACGGTTTCATGTGACAGACGATTCAAAAATGGAGTATAATGGAATCGAGGAGTGATACAAATGACTTTTTTTGAAAACAAATATGCCTTCATAGATGAATACAAACAGCGCATAAAAAAACGCTATATCAAAACATTAGATGATGCAAGTACACGCGAACGTTATAACGTTCTTGGTGAAATGGTCTCAGAAGCGATAGCCAATCAGTGGTTGGATACAAAAGACCGTTTATCCAATAATGACCAAAAAGAAGTGTACTATTTTTCTATGGAGTTTTTAATGGGACGTCTTATCACAAACAATATCATGAACTTAGGGTTGCGTGATGTGATTGAAGAAGGCCTAAAACTAGAAAATATAGATATTAATGAAGTAGAACATTATGAATCAGATGCCGGACTTGGAAACGGTGGGTTAGGACGCCTTGCGGCGTGTTTCTTAGACTCTATCGCATCACTTGGTTATCCCGGATATGGTAATGGGATTCGCTATCGTTACGGATTCTTTGAACAAGAAATCGAGAACGGATATCAAATAGAAAAACCAGATGATTGGCTAAAAGATGGCTACGTTTGGGAAGTCAGAAAAGAAGAAGAAGCGATTGAAATTCCCTTCGGGGGTCAAGCATACGTTGCTGAAGAAACAGCGGTTTACCAACCAAATGAGATGATTAGAGCCGTCCCTTATGATGTGCCGATTGTTGGTGATCATAATGGTGTTGTGACATCTTTAAGACTATGGAACGCAGAACCAACAAAAGTGCGTCCAGAAAATAAAAATAGTTTTGAATATGATAGCGAAATCCGCCAAATTAGTGGATTCTTGTATCCAGATGATACAACGCACAAAGGAAAAGTTTTGCGCTTAAAACAACAATATTTCTTTAGTGCAGCTGGGGTTCTTAGTGTCGTGAATCGTCACCTTGAAAGAGGAAGAGATTTAACTGATTTACCGAATTACGTCGTCATTCAAATCAATGATACTCACCCAAGTTTAGTGGTGCCTGAGTTAATGCGTATTTTAATTGATGATCACAATTTTGAGTGGGAGGATGCATGGCAAATTACGACACAGACATGTGCCTATACCAATCATACTATTTTAGCAGAAGCGTTAGAAAAATGGCCTGTCTCAATATTACAGCCAGTATTGCCACGAATCTTCCGGATCATTGAAGAAATTAACCGGAGATTCTGTCAGGAACTATTAGACAAATCTTATGCACAAGATAAAGTTACTGAATTAGCAATTATTAGTCATAATACAATTCATATGGCACATTTAGCGATTGTTGGATCATTTAGTGTAAATGGGGTTGCTGAATTACACACAAACATTTTAAAGAATATTGAAATGAAAGATTGGCATCAGTTATATCCTAATAAATTTAATAATAAAACAAACGGTATTACACATCGTCGTTGGTTAATGCATTCTAATAAAGAGTTAACCGATATTTTAGATCAAGTCACAACCGAGTGGCATGATCACCCAGAAGAATTAAAACAATTGATGAAAAAAGCGAAAACGAAAAAGTATCGTCGCTTAATTAAAAAAATGAAACAAACCAAAAAAGAAGCACTTGCTGATCGCATTTATGAAGAACAAGGGATTAAACTTGATCCGACAAGCATCTTTGATATTCAAGTAAAACGGATGCATGAATACAAACGTCAGTTAATGAATGCCCTGCATATCATGTATGTATATAATAAACTAAAAACAGATGAAAACTTTAAAGCAAATTACCATCCACATAGTTTTATATTTGGGGCGAAAGCGGCAAGTGGGTATCACTTTGCAAAGAAAATTATTAAACTCATCAATACGATTGCTGATAAAGTCAATCATGATGACGACACCAATGACTATTTAAAAGTAGTATTTGTTGAAAACTACAATGTTACTTATGCTGAAATGATTATGCCAGCCTGTGACTTAAGTGAACAAATTTCGACCGCATCAAAAGAAGCCAGCGGAACAGGAAATATGAAATTTATGATGAATGGTGCCTTAACAATTGGAACCCTTGATGGTGCCAATGTCGAAATTGCAGAACTCGTTGGTAACGACAATATTATATTGTTTGGTTTAAAAAGTGATGAAGTCAACCACTTATATGAAACCAACGATTATGATCCAAAAGAAGTCTATCATGAACATGAAGATTTACGTTTAGTTATTAATCAACTTGTGAATGGATTTTTTGATACTGTTGATCAATATGAGTTTAAAGACATTTATGACAATCTCATGGACCGTGATCAATACTTTGTCTTAAAAGATTTTGAAAGTTATCGTCAAGCACATGAGCGTGCGAATAACTTGTATAAGGATGAAGAAGCATGGTTTAAAGCCAGTATTATCAATATTGCACAATCTGGTTACTTCTCAAGTGATCGTACGATTGAACAATATGTAGAAGATATTTGGCATATCAAAAAAATTAAATAGCGACCTATGTCGCTATTTTTTTTAGATTTATTGACAACTACCGGTTTTTATACTATACTTTAGTTGGATAAAATCTTCAGGGCAGGGTGAAATTCCCGACCGGCGGTATAGTCCGCGAGTACGAGAGTACAGGAGTAGGTGCAATTCCTACACCGACAGTAAAGTCTGGATAGGAGAAGATCAATCATATGTTGATATTCCTTTTAACAATGCCTAACGAAGATTTATTCGTTGGTTTTTTATTGGAAAAATAGGAGGAATAAATATGAAAACAGAATCAAGTGTAAGAACCAATCGAATTGTTACGTTAGGAATTTTATCCGCATTAGGTGCTGTCTTAATGTTGGTTGAGATTCCATATCCACTCGTACCTTTTCTAACTTTTGATTTAAGTGATGTCGTTGTTCTTGTTATCTTTATGTTATATGGATGGAAAGAAGCATCACTCGTGGCTTTATTAAAAGTCGTTGTGCATCTTATTATCAAAGGACCTGTTGGACCAGTTGCAATTGGGCAGATTTCTGCTTTTATTGCGAGTATGGGCTATGTTGGTGGTATGTTTGTTGCGATTAAAGTTTACCACTTAAACCGCTATCTTGCGGCCTTAATTGTTGCGATGGTGGTAACTGTTTTAATGGTAGTAGCTAACTATTTATTTATCACACCAATTTATATGGGTGGCTTGACATTCTTAGATGTCCAAGACTGGGTAACGTTATCCACATTTGGACTAGAAGGGTCGCCAAGTTATTTACAAACAATCATAATCCTTTATACGCCATTTAATATTATTAAGGGATTATTGATTACATTATCATTCTTTGCAATTTATGAGTTGCTAAATCGCCAACGTATTGTATCATTTAAATAAGGGTGTCTAACCTACAATCAATAACACTTCTTCGGAAGTGTTATTTTTGTTATAATAAGTTAAGCAACCCTTAATTGTAATGTTATTCTCTTTTTCTAAATAGTGACAATAACACTTAAAAGAGCAGCCATATTAATTGAAAATTATCTATTTTATGTTACAATTTATAATGTTGATAAATTAAAAAGGAGTGAATATTATGGCATTTGAAAATGATTTTTATGTAACAGGTGCAAAGGTTGGTAAACCTGCACCAAAATTTGAAATGGAAGCTGTTTTACCTGAAGGTGAATTTATGGATCGCTTTGGATCTGTTAATCTAGATGACTTACTAAACGAAGGGAAATGGGTTGTTTTATATTTCTATCCGCTTGACTTTACATTTGTGTGTCCGACTGAGATTCAACGCTTCAATGAGTTGAATGAAGAGTTTGAGAAAAAAGGGGCAACATTGATTGCTGCATCAACGGACAGTTTACATAGTCACTTAGCTTGGCAAAACCGCAAAGATTTAGGACGTTTAAACCATATCCATGCATCTGATAATAACCATAAAGTAAGTGAAGCATATGGTGTGTTAGATGATGAAAAAGGTGTCGCTTGGCGTGGGACATTTATTATTTCACCAAATGGTATTTTGAAAAGTGCACAAATCAACCATGGTGAAGGTGGACGTAATGTTGATGAAGTGTTACGGTTACTAGAAGTATTCCAAAACGAGGTTAAAGGTAAAATGGTCCCATGTGGATGGAAACCTGGAGAAAACTTTGTGGAATAAAGACTGGTCATAGGTCGTTTACAAACTAATAGAGAAAAAGACTATTTTACATTGTAAAAATAGTCTTTTTATTATATAATATAGAATGGGTTTTTTGAGAAATTAAAGGAGTGGCAATGATGAAAAATATAATCGAAAGATGGAAAAGCTACAGTAAACTAGATAAAGACCTTAAAACAGAATTAGAAGGTATGAATGAAGAGGCATTACAAGATGCCTTTTATAAAGATTTAGAGTTTGGTACAGGAGGTATGCGTGGAAAAATTGGTCCTGGGACGAACCGAATGAATATCTATACGATTCGTAAGGCAAACTTAGGATTTGCGCAGTATCTATTAGAACAAAGTGATTCTCCAAGTGTTGTCATTGCACATGATAATCGACATAAAAGTAAAGAATTTGCGAAAGAAAGTGCATGTGTCCTTGCTCAACAAGGGATTCATGTTTATTTATTTGATGGATTGCGTCCAACCCCTGAACTATCTTTTGCAGTAAGAGAGTTAGATGCTACGGGTGGTATTGTTGTTACTGCTTCACACAACCCACCAGAATATAATGGATATAAGATTTATGACCAGGATGGTTGTCAATTAGTTCCGAAATACGCTGATCAAGTCATTGCTAATGTTAATGCGATTGAAGATGTATTTGATATTGAATCATTACCCTTTGAAACAGCACGTAAAAAAGGGTTTATCACAATTATTGGAGATGCCATTGATCAAGCATATATCAAAAGCGTTTTAGATATACAACTGAGTCCGAATATGGACAAGACAATCAAAATTGTCTTTACCCCATTACATGGGACAAGTGCTCGCATTGGCCTTGATACATTAACGGTTGCTGGATATGATGTGTATCCTGTTACTGAACAGATGACACCAGACCCCAATTTTAGCACAGTTGATAGTCCTAACCCAGAAAACAAAGAAGCCTTTAACATGGCGATTGAAAAAGGGAAAGAAGTTGATGCCGATTTACTTATCGCGACAGACCCAGATGCTGATCGATTAGGTATTGCTGTGAAGCACAACAAAGAGTATCAATTATTAACGGGCAACCAAACAGGCGCTATTTTGGTCCATTACTTACTAAAGAAACGACAAGAACAAGGTACCTTACCACAGAAAGGTATGGTCTATAACACGATCGTAACAAGTGAGTTTGGCGCAACCATCGCAAAAGATTTTGGCATGGATGTTAAAAGTACATTAACGGGATTTAAGTTCATTGGTGAACAAGCAAAATTAATTGAAGATACTGACTACGAGTTTGTCTTTGGATATGAAGAAAGTTATGGGTATGTCATTCAAGACTTTGTCCGTGACAAAGATTCAATTCAAGCACTCTTATTAGCAAGTGAAGTTGCACAAGCAAAAGCCTTAGAAGGAAAAACACTATATGATTATTTACTTGAATTATATGAGACATATGGTTATTACTATGAAGATTTAGTCAATATTCGCTTAGAAGGAAAAAGTGGTGAAGAACGAATTACAAACATCTTATCAACTTTTCGTGAAGAGAAACCTCAAACGATTGCGGGTAAAACTGTCGTTCAATATGAAGACTATTTAACCCAAGAAGGTATGAAAGATGATCAATCATATAGACTTGAGCTACCGAAATCCAATGTGTTAAAATTTTTCTTAGATGATGGATCATGGTTTGTCCTTCGTCCAAGTGGAACAGAACCTAAATTGAAAATATATATCGGTGTAGTCGGAGATGACTTAGCACACGCCAAGACCTTAAATGAAGATATCAAAAGAGACGTATTAGCATTGATTAATAACATCTAGAGTGGAGGAACAATATGATTAAAAAATCAAGAAAGGTACGGGATTATAAGGAACTAACCAGGGCCTTACCAACACAAACATATCTCGATCCAGAGACTGTTTATATTCACTTACAAAATGGTCGCTGTAAAACATATGATTTATATGTTGATGAAGGAGATCATGTTGATTTTGGTGAAGTCATTGGTGTCCGTCACGGGGGATTTTTCGAACAACCAATTCACGCGACAATTAGTGGTACGATTGGTAAAATTGGTAAAAAACTACACCGAACTGGTCGTAAAGTAGATTGCATTGAAATCAAAAATGATTTTAAGAATACCTATCATAAAACCATCACTGATCGTCCGGATCATGTGATTGATAAATTGGATCAAGATGATATGGTTGAGATTCTTAAACAAAAGGCCTTAGTAGGACTTGGTGGAAGTGGCTTTCCATCATATATTAAGTTAGCTACAAAAGAGACCATTAACCATGTCGTTGTCAATGCGGTTGAGTGTGAACCGTATTTAAGTAGTGATTACCGTTTAATTCTTGATCGACCAGAAGAAGTAATCATGGGCTTAAAGTATGTTATGCAAGCACTCAATTGTGAGCATGGTATGATTGCGATTAAAGCAGATAAAAACCCATTATACGAAGTCTTAACGCAAGTGATTGAGCGACGGTATAGTGATTTAAATATCGAAGTTGTTAGACTTGGTAACTATTATCCTCAAGGGTGGGAAATTGAAGTCTTTAAAAATGCTTTAGGCATTGAAGTACCACATGGTGAGTTGCCAATGTCATATGGCGTATTAGGATTTAATGTCAGTACCACTGCCGGTATTTATAATGCCGTAAAGCATAACTTACCGGTTGTTGAACGTTACTTTACCTTAACGGGTGATGCGATTAATTATCCACAAAATTACCGTGTTCGTGTAGGAACGAGTATCCAGGATTTAATTCGTCAAAGTGATGGGTACAAAGAAGATTTTGATGAAGTACTTGTTGTGATGGGTGGTCCAATGATGGGGGTCAGTACTGTAAGTGACGATGTCATTGTATCCAAAACAACAACAAGTGTTATTGTCTTAAAAAATACAGAATATAAAGAAGAACCGTGTGTACGTTGTGGCAGTTGTGTCTACAGTTGTCCCGCGCATCTCGAACCCGTTCAGATCATGAATGCAGTAAAACGCAATGATAAAGATCAAATGAAGAGTTTACACGCGGATCGTTGTATCGAATGTGGCTTATGTGCGTATGTCTGTACATCGAAAATTCATGTGACAGATTATGTCCGTAAAGCCAAACGATTGATTAGGTGATTAATATGACAAATACTATGCCAAAAATTATTCGAAAGACATCACCATACTTACGGCGACCTAATGCGAATGCACCAAGGATGATGCGCGATGTTACCATTGCCCTATTACCCGCAACTTTTTTTGCAATCTATAGTTTTGGATTGCCTGCATTATGGATTATTCTCACAAGTATTGTTTCGATGTTAGTAACAGAATATGTCTTTTATCAAATACAAGATTTGCTGCAAGGTGAATCGTTTAAAGTAATCAATAAGCAATTTTCATTATACAACTTTAGTGCGGTAACCTCAGGGTTGATTTATGGGTTAACCTTACCCGACCAAACACCTCTTTGGGTTGTTGCGCTCTCAGGTGTATTAGGGATATTACTTGCCAAACTACTCTTTGGTGGTATGGGACAAAATATCTTTAATCCAGCCGCAGTAGCGCGTGTTTTAGTTGTCGTGAACTTTGCCACATTAGCAACCTATCAAACTAATATTGATGGCGTTGCTGGCGCAACGGCACTCAGTATGAACAATGCTGATTTGTTTAGTGCGGATGTCTTAAATCACTATCCAATTATGGATCTTTTTACAGGAATAGGAATTCCTGGGAGTATCGGTGAAACAAGTGCGTTATTATTATTACTAGGTGGAGGATATTTAGCAGTAAGAACTAGCTTTGAAATCCGCATACCTTTAATGTATATTGGAACGGTATTTGTGTTAGCATTAGCCGTTGCCATTCAACAAGGATTGGGACTATGGTATCCTCTCTATCACATATTTAGCGGGGGATTAATGTTGGGTGCAATTTATATGGCCACAGACCCTATTACATCTCCTATAACGAAACCAGCAAGAGTCTATTATGGGTTTGCCTTAGGGGTCATTACCTTCATTATTCGAATCTTTGGCGCGTTACCAGAAGGTGTTGTCTTCAGTATTTTAATTATGAATATGTTTGTGACAAGTTTTGATTACTATAAAGTCACTCATCCTCGCTTTAATCGTAAGCGATCACTCATCTTTATCGCAATTATTATCTTATCCATTGTCGTAACGTTAGTAGGTGTTTCTTATGCTGGATAAATTAAAAGTAGCTATTGTCCTTGTTATTATTGGTGCCTTAAGTGGATTCTTTATCTGGGGTGTTAATGCAATAACATCACCTGTCATTGAAGAGAATACACAGAAACGCGAATTAGCATTGTATGAAGAGATGTTTGATTTAACCGGAGAGTTTACGCTTGAAACAAAATCATTAGATGGCGTATTAACGAAAGAAGTGATCATCTATGATAGTAACGGACAAGAAGTTGGACGTGCCTATCAAGGATATGATATGAACAATTATGGTGATGTCACGGTCTTAGTCGGCGTTGTTAATAATACCATCACCGATGTCGTGATACAGTCGACATCTAATACGGTCACATTTGTTAATACGATTGAAAAAACGTATTTACCACGACTTAGTGATCAATCGCTATCAGATGTTAGTTATGATAGTAAGACTGGGGCTACTTATACATATACATCGGTAAAAACAATTGTACAAGCAACAGTTGACTATATCGAAGGTGGTGAGACAAATGAGTAAAAAAGAAAACTTCTTAAAAGGGTTCTTTAACGAAAATCCGATCTTTGTATTTCTTTTAGGAATGTGTCCAGCCTTAGCGGTAACGGCGACGTTTGAAACTGCACTTGGGATGGGATTACTCGTTATCTTTGTATTAACCTTTAGTAATATTGTCGTCAGTTTATTGCGTCACTATATCCCAGAACATGTTAGAACCCCTTCATATATTGTTATTATTGCAACGTTTGTAACACTTGTTGAGATGTTTACCGAAGCGTATGCGTTTGCTTTATATGAATCACTAGGTATATTTATTCCATTGATTGTTGTAAACTGTTTAATCTTAGGTCGCGCTGAATCGTTTGCGTCTAAAAATAATGTTTTAGACAGTGCTATCGATGGGTTAGGTATGGCATTAGGATTTACCTTTGCCCTCATTGTAATTGGATCAATTCGTGAGTTCTTAGCTACTGGTGGACTGGTTTGGGGAGAATACTTACCATTCTTTGTCGATCAGCCGGTAAGTTTATCATTGGATTTAATTATCCATTTATTCGATGATTCAATAACCATTAAAGATTTTGGTCTTGCGATGTTTAGTTTACCACCAGGTGCCTTTATTGCCCTCGCGTTTATCCTTGCCTTCTTCCAATTTAAAAAAGTTCGAAAAGAAGAGAAAGAAGCTGCGGCAAAAAAAGCCTGGATTGAACAAAAGAAAAAAGAAGCGTTAGCACGAAAAAAAGCAAAAGCCTTAAAAGAAAGTGGTGAGGCAGCATGAGTTTTACAGTATTTGCTACGGCAATCATTTCTGCGATGTTAATTAACAATGTCATCTTAATGCAATTTCTAGGAATTTGTCCTTTCTTAGGTGTCAGTAAAAAATCTAGCAGTGCACTTGGTATGAGCGCTGCAGTCTTATTCGTCATGGTTATTGCTTCTGCTGTAACCTATACATTATATGATTTAGTGCTATATCAATATAATATTGAGTATATTTCAACCATTGCATTTATCTTAGTTATCGCATCACTTGTACAATTTGTTGAAATGGTAATCAAACGCTATAGTACATCATTATATAAATCACTGGGTATTTATTTACCGTTAATCACGACAAACTGTGCTATTTTAGGTGTCAGTGAAGGGAATATAGCGAATATATGGGGAGCTACTGTCCCGTTTGGTCAAGGGTTATTTATAGCGGTATCGACCGCAATCGGTACCGGATTAGGGTTTGGCTTAGTAATCTTTGCTTTTTCGTCTATTCGTGAGCGTTTAGAAGCCGCTAATGTTCCAAAGGCTTGGCGTGGTGTTCCGATAAGTTTAATCGTTGCTGGTATTATGTCAATGGCTTTCTTTGGCTTAGTTGGGGTGATTTAAATGTTACCATATATTATGATTGGCTCACTCGTTTTGGTATATATACTTAGTTATGCCTTGAATAAAAAAGTGCCCGTCCCACAAGCATCGCTTGATAAAATTGATGAGGCTACTTGTAAAAGTTGTCATAACTTTAGTTGTTCGCATCGGGGTGATGCATAGTGGCTGCCACATTAACCCTTGCTATTATGGGTCTAGTCTTAGGATTAGGACTTGCCTTTGCGGCCGATATATTTAAAGTTGAAGCAGATAACCGCGTAGAAGATATCACAGAACTACTCCCAGGATATAACTGTGGAGCATGCGGATATCCTGGATGTAGTGGATTTGCTGAAGGGATTGTAGCGGGTGAAGTTGATCAATTATCTTCATGTAAACCCGGTAAGGATGAACATTATGATCCGATTTTGGAATATATCAAAGACCATCCAAATCAAGATGGAACACTGATTAAGGTCAAAAAATAAACGTGTCTGCACAATGAATTTCATTGTGCAGATTTTTTTAAAAGTGGTATAATAGATAAAAGGGGTGATACGATGCGTTACTTTAAAGCGATCGTTTTCTTAATGAGTATCACAATATTATTTGGTTGCGAAGAAGAAGGTATCACAGATGATGTCATTATTGATACCGCAACCGTACAGTTTAATGATATCATTGATGAAATATCGACCACAGAGACAGTGACTTGTGATCGATATTTTGTCAGAAATGCAGATGATTGTAATGCGGTCTTTACCAATTATTTGTTGCTGTATAATGATGATTTTGAAGGTGAGCCTGTCGTTTCAATCAATAACGAGAGTATTTATGTTGAACAAAGAGGTGTCAAAAACCAAGTATTTCAGTTTGTATTCGAGTATGAGATGATTGGCGATGAAATCTATTTTACGAATGTATTATTTCAAACAATGAATGATAATCCTAATATTACAAAAGAAGATGTTGCTGTATTTTATGCGACTATGGCATTAGATGACCGGGACGATCCTGAGGTCCTTTGTCAAGAATATTTCGCAGCAGAAACGCAGGTAGAATGTACAGAGAATCGAGATTACTTACGTTTGTTTGATGATAAGTTTGACAGTGTGTCGTTATTCCGCATCGACGCGTTTACATATATTTATAATATAGCGCTTGCTAGAGACTACCGGATTGTGTATCAATACTATATCACCATGGAATCTTTGGGTGATGATATGCGAATTGATGAAATTATCACCTATAATAAAAGTGTAATTAATGAATTTAATGAACTTAAAATATATATTAATGAGTTCATGCGTGGTGTGACAACAAGTAATGTAAGAAATCTCTGTTTTCAAGAGAATAAAATTGATACAGAATGTATCGAAATTATGAATCTGATTGATAGCCAATCGGTCATCTTTGATTATGAACGAATTGATAATGAATTAGTGTTTAAACTCATTTTAGCAGGAGAGAAAAAACTCACTATGTATTTTGATGTCCGCAATATTTTATCTGAAGACTATAGCTTAACACTCTATTTTGATATGTTTGATTACACGATTGAAAGCAATTTTCTAAGCCCTAAGGATTTAGAAAATATGCTAAATACAATCTATGCCCTAGATTACGGTAGGTTGAGTCAAGCGAGTATCTGTGATAAATATATCTCAACCTCCTCGCCTGATTTAGTGAAAACATGTAAAAACGAGCAAGACTTTTTCCAATCGGTGGACAGTAAATATGAGATTAAGCAAGTCACATATATTGCGGAAAATGAATATCTTGTTGAAGCGTTCAATTTAGATAACACAGAAAAAGAAGCATATGAAATCCGCGTAGATTATAATCAGACAGCAAAGCGTTGGTTCCTTGCGAGTTATGAAAAAGAAGAGTATCATATGATGTCTTCAGATATTCCTGAAGTCTTATTAGAGGCTGCCTTTTATGAATTTACAAAGATTAATCCGTATGATTATTGTGCATACCAAGCGAAAGAGGCTGCGTTTATAACAGATGACTGTATTATTGACTTTTATAATACGCGTGAACGCGGATTTACGTATGAGTTGATTAGTGTTGAAAATGCACCAAAAGACAATACCTTTAATGTTAAATATTATAAAGAAAATGGACGTGTAACGTCAATTGTAGAATCAATCGTCACTGTCTATATTAATGACATGGCGTATTTTTATAAAGAAGATGTTCAAATCACTTATGAAGTTGACCCAGAACATGGTAATGAAATAGACCGGTTTGAACGTCAGTTGAACTTGTATCAATCGCTCTATCTTGATGAAAGTGTAACATCGGATGTATTATATGATGATACCATTGATCCCCATTACGATAAGGATGCCTATATTGCAAGAAGAGAAGCTAACTTAGGAAAATATCAGTCACTCACAGTTGAAGATATTTCAATGATTGTGACAAAACGGTATGAAACGCTTTATGAAATAACTTACCGTTTACGTGATGTTGATGATAATATCACCACAACAACGATCACTGTTCCAAGTATGGGAGATAGTTTTAAAATCCCACCACTGTTTACAGATATCCCATATCACATAACAGAAGCACAGATGACCGTCTTCATCGATGATTATATGGACGCACTAGCTTATGATGAGATTGGGAACTTTACGTGTGATGATTTTTATTCTGAAGTCGAACATCGTGATTGTGAAAACTTAAGAAGTTATGTCGGTGATTTAATTCTTGATTTTGAGGTCAGTGCGCATCAAGACAATATTTTTCGAGTTCATTTAACAAGACAAAACGAAACAGAAATTTATAGTGAATCATATTTATATACAGTGAAATTAATCAATGGCACAATAAAAATTGTCGATATTGTGCCGTATCAAGTAATCGCATAAAATAAAAGCGTTATCATCTGATAAATTGGCGATAATTTGATTGTATTAGTTGCAAACAAAATATTTCAATGATATAATTTTTAATGGACTTTTTAGAGAGAATATAATTTATAGAAAGGTGATTCTAGTGAAGAGAATTTATATGTTTGGTGAAGGTACCAAAGAGCAAAAGAATTTGCTTGGAGGTAAAGGTGCCAACTTATCAGAAATGAAACGTGAAGGATTTCCTGTTCCTGCAGGTTTCACGATTACGACCGACATGTGTACGGCGTATTATGAGAATGGAAAACAAAACTCACAAGCACTATTAGATGACATCAAGAAGTATACAAAACGTCTAGAAGAAGAAACAGGAAAAGAATTTGGAAGCGATACGAACCCATTATTACTAAGTGTACGTAGTGGAGCAAGAGTATCAATGCCTGGTATGATGGATACAATCTTAAACCTTGGTTTAACAGATACCGCGGTTAAAGGTATGATCGAAAAAACAGGTAATCCAAAATTCGTTTATGACATCTATCGTCGTTTTATCCAAATGTTCGGAGAAGTTGTTCAAGGGATTGAATTCGATTTATTCGAGGACGTACTTGACAAAGTCAAAGAAGAAAAAGGATATGATTTAGACTTAGAATTAACAGCTGATGATTGGAAATTCGTAAGTGAAGAATTTCTTAAAATCGTCAAAAAAGAAACAGGTAAACCATTTCCACAAGATCCGTATACACAATTAGAAATGTCTGTTAATGCGGTATTTGAATCATGGGATACACCACGTGCGAAGATTTACCGTAAACATAATAATATCGAAGACGCATGGGGAACAGCAGTAAACGTTCAAGAAATGGTCTTTGGTAATACCGGTGATAATTCTGGTACAGGTGTATTATTTACACGTGATCCAAAAACTGGTGAAAAAGAAGTCTTTGGTGAGTTCTTATTTAACGCACAAGGTGAAGACATCGTTGCTGGAATCAGAACACCATTAGAATTAGATGAATTCGCTAACAAAGCACCTGACATTCATGCTGAGTTAATGGATATTGTCGAACGCTTAGAACAACATTACCGCAATATGCAAGATATTGAGTTTACTGTTGAAGAAGGCGAACTATACTTACTTCAAACACGTAATGGTAAACGTACTGCAGCTGCAGGTGTAAAAATTGCCGTTGATATGGTTGAAGAAGGATTATTAAGTAAAGAAGAAGCTGTAGATCAAATTGATGTTAATGCAATTGATGCATTATTACATCCAGTCTTCGATGAAGAATCACTAGAAAATGGAGAATTACTAACAACCGGTCTTGCTGCAAGTCCTGGTGCTGCAACTGGTAAAATTGTATTTAGCAGTGAACGCGCAGCTGAACTTAAAGAAACAACTGGTGAAAAGTTATTATTATTCCGTAAAGAAACATCTCCTGGTGACATTGAAGGAATGATCGTTTGTGAAGGTTTCGTTACGCAACTTGGTGGTATGACATCACATGCTGCAGTTGTAGCTCGCGGTATGGGTAAATGCTGCGTTAGTGGATGTAATGAACTTTCAATTAATGAAGCAGAAGGATATATGACCATTAATGGTAAAAAATATCCAGAACTAACACCATTTAGTATTGATGGTTCAACAGGTAAAGTTTACGCTGGAACAATCAAAACAAAAGTGCCTGAAATTAGTGGCGAGTTCGCCCAAATTTTAGAATGGTCCGCAGAAATTAAAGACTTAGGCGTTAAAGCAAATGCTGATAACGAACGCGATAGCTTACAAGCTCTTAAATTTGGTGCTGAAGGAATTGGATTATGTCGTACAGAACATATGTTCTTCGATGATGAAAGAATTTTAGATGTTCGCCGTATGATTTTAGCTGAAAGCAAAGAAGCACGCGAAGCAGCATTAGAAAAAATCTTACCTCACCAATTAAAAGACTTTAAAGAAATCTTTTCAGCTATGGCGGGTAAAACTGTTACGATCCGTTTATTAGATCCACCACTACATGAGTTCTTACCTCATGAAGATGAAGTGGAAGAAGTTGCAAAAGAATTAAATATTACAGCAGATAAATTACGCGAAGCACTTGACCAATTACATGAGTTCAACCCAATGTTAGGTCACCGTGGATGCCGTTTAGGTGTCACTTACCCAGAAATTTCAGTTATGCAAGTGAAAGCAATTATCCAAGCTGCACTAGAAGTTGCTGCTGAAGGTAAAGTTGTAAAACCTGAAATTATGGTACCACTTGTATCTACAGTTAAAGAGTTAACTTACTTAAAAGATTACATCAAAGAAACTGCAGATGCATTAATTAAAGAAGCAGGTGTAGACCTAGAATATAAAGTAGGTACAATGGTTGAAACACCACGTGCTGCATTAACTGCTAATGAAATTGGTAAAGAAGCAGACTTCATTTCTTACGGAACAAATGACTTAACACAAATGACATTTGGATTTAGCCGTGATGACGCTGGTAAATTCTTAAAAGAATATTCTGATAAGAAAATTTTACCACGCGACCCATTCCAAGCGGTTGACCAAGATGGTGTTGGACAATTAGTCGCATTATCAACAACCAATGCGAAGAAAGTCAATAACGACATCGTAGTTGGTGTTTGTGGAGAGCATGGTGGAGAACCTACATCAATTGATTTCTTCCATAGATCTGGATTAGATTATGTCTCTTGTTCACCATTCCGTATTCCAGTTGCGATTATTGCTGCCGCACAAGCAAAAATTCGTAATAAATAATTGATTTTAATATGTAAAGATAGCACGTTTGTGCTATCTTTTTTTTGCGTTTACAGGGACTCTTTAGTATACTATGATTAGGTGATAATATGGAACTACCAAAAGATTGGCGAAAACGACTAGAAACGTATACTGATCTATCATATCTTGACACAATAATAACGGTTTTAAATAAAGCTTATCAAAAAAATACTATTTATCCACCCAAAAGTGATGTGTTTAATGCCCTTAAAGAGTGTCCTTTTTCAGATGTTAAAGTCGTTATTATTGGACAAGATCCATATCATAACAAAGGCCAAGCCAATGGGCTGGCTTTTAGTGTACATAAAGGAATTAAAATTCCGCCATCACTAAAAAATATTTTTAAAGAAATGCACAATGATTTAGGGATAGATATTCCCCAACATGGAGATTTAACGACATGGGCAAGACAAGGTGTATTATTGTTAAATGCCATTTTAACTGTTGAAGAAAATGCTCCTCTCAGTCACAAAAATGTGGGCTGGCAAAAGCTTTTGATAGATATCATGTCATTACTTGATCAAAACGATACCCCAAAAGTCTTTGTATTTTGGGGAAATAAAGCCAAAGTTTATAAAGACTATATTCATAATCCTCATCATTTAGTCATATCGTCGAGTCATCCGAGTCCGTTAAGTGCTAGACATTCATTCTTTGGTTCACATGTTTTTTCTAAGATTAATAGCTTTTTAAAAAAGAACCAGCGCACACCAATCGATTTTTCTTTATAAATCGATTGTTTCTTTGTTGACATCGACTTTTATTTTGATACAATAAGTATTGTCAGAGTAGCTATTTCGCGTTAAGTGTTATACCATGGGAAGTTGGGTATAAACGAACACACATGTGGCGGTGAAATAGTGCGTCCGCTGAAAAATAAGCTTTTTTGAGGTGGACCTCTAAATATACATAGGAGGTTTTTTATTTATGCGTAAAACACATTTTACATTACACATTTTAATTCGCATTGCTATTTTAGTGGCAATTGCAACGGTACTAAAAGTTGGATTTAGTCTGACCATTGCAACGTATCGTTTTACTTTTTATGACATTCCCTTAATGATTGTGGGTATAATGTTTGGTCCTCTTGCCGGGGCTATTGGTGGCTTCACAGCGGACTGGATAAATATTATGGTACCCAACTTGGCAACCGGATTTAACTTATTTACAGTGAGTTCAATGCTTTGGGGTATAATGCCAGGGTTATTCTTATATAAAAAAGAGTACTCGGTGTTAAAACTGATCTTAGTTGTTCTTATGACAAGCACCGTAACATTCGGTCTTAATACGTTACAACTTTATATCTTTTTCCAAGAAGGTAGTTATGCTATGTTCCCAGCGCGAGTTGTTACATTATTAATTAAGTTACCTTTACAAATGTTAGTTATCGATGTACTTTATCGCCGTGTCTTGGCATACGATCTTGAAACACTAAAACATTCTTTATCATAGACATCAAATAAAAAGTCTGGCGCACCAGACTTTTTTTATATTTAAATTTCAATAATTTTAACTTCGCCAGGACCTAAATGAATATCTAATGTATTCACATTGAAAAACTGTGTAAATGGCCTTGGAGATTCGTGGGTTGAAAAGAGAAGCTTACCTACAGTAGCTTTGTTCTGTGATTTATCCCTCAAGGTATGAATAGGGATAGCTCGCTTCACTTCATCATATGGATTACTATTGGCAAGTATGATTAACATATTATGTTCTTTACGCTTGGTGTTTTTGTAATAACTTAGACCAATGAGTGTGTCAGGATGATTGTCACCATAAAGTGGGACAAAGTACTTTTTGTTTGTAATTTGTGGTAAGTATTTTGTTCTTATTGGACGAATAAAGTCTAAGATATCTGGTAATTCCCAGCGACGATCATTGGTATAATGGAATTCATATTTATCAAACAGCGCTAATTTTCCGTAATACGGATCATTCGGATCGAGCATATATTGTTCATTGTCACGACAATCAAGTCCAGTATTCATCGGTTGCGTTTCATAGACTTCTTGACCACTGTTAATGAAGGGGACTGCCTCAGGCATAAACATATTGAGGATTGTTAATAGTCTGGCAATAGTTGGTCCACCCTCACGAGCTGCTAGTCTAGGTGTATCATGACTTTCTCCCATCGCTAAAACGGGGATAGGTAAATTGATACTTTGATGAATGAATTCAAGCAACTTACCTTCAAAGAAGCGAGGTTCCATAACGAACCCATTACTAATAATTAAGTTATATTCATTTTCTCTTGCTTTGTGCGCGTTTTGTGGTTGAAGTTCTTCAGCTATAAAACAAAAGTCAGGATCATTTTTGCGTGCTTTTCTAATAATTAAATGGAGTAATTCGCGTGGTAATGCATGGCCCATATCAATCCGTGCACCATCAATGCCAAAGGCACGCTGATAAGCGGGTACAATATCGGCTAATGTATTCCAAAGTCCCATATTTGGTTGATCACCTGGGTACATATTCGACTTAATCGTATCATATAATATATAAGGTGGTCGTTCAGTAGTATCTAAGAATTTTTTTGTTGCTTTTGGAAAATCTTCATACATTCTAAAGAAAGTGACATCAGTCCATGGTGGTTGTGGATCATTGATATAATCACTGAATGCCGGTGCTACCCGTAAGTCAAAAGTTTCTTCAATTGCTTTTGATAAATTTTTCTTACGCCGTATTGATTCCCACAGTTCTTTATCTTGTGTTTTAGGATCATATTGGAACATATTAATATGTCGTAAGGTATCAGGGTCTTTATATACCCGTTCCATCATATCGATAGTAGGTGTAGCTGTTGGTGGAATCCCTGGAATCGTTGGTGTTTTGTATTGATCATATTCACTTGCTTTAATCCAATAAAACCATTCAGGATGACTTCTGATTAAGTCACTATCTACTGAGTTTGTTCTTGGAATAATATCAATGATAACTTTCATGTCTAAAATGTGACATGCTTCAACAAAGGCTTTGAATTCCTCATCCACTGTCAAACTGTCACCTGTTAAACTATCCTTTAAATTAGGATCTAGTTTTGTGAAACTTTTAACACCATAAGGACTTCCCAAATCGCCTTTTTTATCTTTCAAACTAAAGAGCGAGATCGGTAACATGTAAACCACATCAACACCCATCTTTTTAAGTAGTGGTAACAACGCAAGCATCTTGATAAAACTACCTGTTTCCTGCATCTGATAGATATTAGCATCTTCTAATCTACCACTACGGTCATGATCCCATGCACCACTTGCACGTATCATTGTTGAATAGAGTGTGCTTTTTTTTATCCAATCGCCCGGTAAATAATTCCGTTTATTTAATGAACGGTTCTGTAATTGAGCATAGCTTTTAAGATAATCTTTGTTATCCTTTTTCTTAGGTAAGATATATGATTCAATAAGTGACGCATAAAAATCAAAGGGATCAACCATTAACTCATTATCTGGAGTTTTAATAAATTTATGGGGATCATAGTCAAAACAGTTCCATAAATCAGGAACCGTGTAATTATATATTTGTTTACCGACTTGATCTTTTAATATCTGATGGACAGTTTCTAAATATAGTTGTGCCATAAAATCACCTCACAATCATTATAATATACTTTGATAAGAAAAGAAATACATACACCTAAATGTGTAAACGCTATCACATAGGCTATATTACTATGAATTTTACTGTTTTTATACTATAATGTGTTTGTTAGAGGTGATAACTATGAAAAAACCCGTAGCGCTTATCATTATGGATGGGTTTGGTTTAGAAGAAAATGAGACAGGGAATGCCGTGAAAATGGCAAATACGCCTAATGTCGATTTATTAATGAAAGAATATCCAACAAATACGATGCGTGCAGACGGTCTTGCGGTTGGATTACCAGAAGGACAAATGGGGAACAGTGAAGTTGGACACATGAATTTAGGTGCCGGACGTGTTGTTTACCAATCGTTAACACGGATCAATAAAGCTATCGAAGACAAGTCATTTTTTAAGAATGACACATATCTTGATGCGATTAAAAACGTAAAAGACAATGATTCAAAACTACACATTATGGGACTCTTAAGTGATGGTGGTGTGCATAGTCACATTCTTCACATTAAAGCGTTCTTAGATTTAGCCAAAGATCAAGGCGTCGAAGAAACATATGTTCATGCCTTGTTAGATGGACGGGATGTACCTCCAGATTCTGCGCCAATCTATATTCAAGAATTACTGGATTACATGGATGAGATTAACTATGGTAAAATTGCCACAGTGGGGGGACGTTATTATGGAATGGACCGGGATAAAAACTGGGAACGTATCCAAAAACATTATGATGTTATGACACAAGCTAAAGGACCGCATTATGAAGATCCAATCGCCGGTGTTAAAGCGAACCATAAAGAAAAAATATGGGATGAATTTGTGATTCCGTTTGTGGTAAATAAAAACGGTATGATTGAAGATAAAGACAGCGTTATATTTGCGAACTTTAGACCTGATCGTGCGATCCAAATTAGTACTGCATTATCTAACCCAGAAGCATCTGGTGTCGAGCATAAGAATGGACCGCATGATATCACATTCGTACAAACAATGAGTTATTCTGAAAATGTCAAAGGTGATATCGCGTTTGGGTTACAGAAACTTGATAATATGTATGGTGATGTGATCAGTGATGCAGGCTTAAATCAATTACGTATTGCCGAAACTGAAAAATATGCCCATGTAACATTCTTCTTTGATGGTGGCGTTGATAAGGAAATCAAAAACAGTAAACGCGTCCTTGTGAATAGTCCGAAAGTAGCGACTTATGATATGCAACCTGAGATGAGTGCGTACACGGTCACTGAAAAAATATTAGATGAAATCGCATCAGATAAACATGATACGATTATATTAAATTATGCAAACTGTGACATGGTTGGTCACACAGGAGATATTCCTGCAACAATCAAAGCTGTTGAAACAGTCGATGAATGTGTTGGTAAAGTCGTTGATGCAATCTTAGATAAAGGTGGCGTAGCAATTGTTACAGCGGATCATGGAAATGCTGAAAAAATGCTTGATGAGGATGGAAACATCTTTACAGCCCATACAACGAATTTAGTACCACTTATTATTACCGATAAAGATATTACCATTCGTGATGGTGGTATCTTGGCAGACGTGGCACCGACAATGTTAGAATATCTCGGTGTTGAACAACCAAGCGAAATGACTGGTAAGTCATTAGTGAATAAGAAATAAGGTGCTTTGCACCTTTTTTTGGGTGATTTTATGACAAAAATTGATAAAATAGATTTGGCTTATGTCGTTGTCGCAAGTCTTTTAGGCTCATTAATTGTTGGCGTGTTTTACGGCCTTACAAATTATCTATTGATGAGATTAATTAATACGGGACTTACTATTATATTCTTACTATTGATAGTGTTTCTTGGAAATAATATTCGTAAACAATATCAGATAACGCACTGGCTTTATGGTGTGATCGCAATAATAAGTGTCTTAAATGCTTACTTATTAAGTTTGGTCACATTCCAAGTCTTGTTATTTGGGTTTGATTTGTTGCCATTTTTCATGAGATTGTTTTATCATCCAGTGTACATTGGTCAACTGTTAAATCCGTTTCCTGAGTTATTCTCAAACATATCAAACACGTTTGAATGGATAATTCTAGTCATAAGTATGGGATTAATATATCAACGAACTACAAACTGAAAGTGTTTTCAATCTTACTATAATATTTGTAAATAAAGCCATTTTGGCTTATAATTAAACTGTAAAAGAATGCATTTAAAAAATGAAAAGGAGATGTTAATTAAATGCCTTACATTACTGATGTATATGCAAGAGAAGTATTGGATTCAAGAGGGAATCCAACAGTAGAAGTGGGAGTGTACACTGATTCAGGTGCCTTTGGTCGTGCGTTAGTGCCAAGTGGAGCATCAACTGGTGAACATGAAGCTGTTGAATTACGTGACGGAAACAAAGACAGATATTTAGGAAAAGGTGTCGAAAAAGCAGTTAAAAATGTGAACGAAGTTATCGCACCTGAAATTTTAGGTCTTGACGTAACACAACAAGTCTTACTTGATCAAATTATGATCAACTTAGATGGGACACCAAACAAAGGAAAATTAGGTGCGAATGCGATTTTAGGTGTTTCTATGGCATGCGCAAGAGCTGCGGCTAATTTCGTTGGATTACCACTTTATTTATACTTAGGTGGATTTAATGCAAAAGAGTTACCAACACCAATGATGAATATCATTAACGGAGGAAGCCACGCAGATAATAGCGTAGATTTTCAAGAGTTTATGATTATGCCTGTTGGCGCACCAACATTTAAAGAAGCATTACGTATGGGTGCAGAAGTATTTCATGCTTTAAAATCGGTATTAAAATCTAAAGGATATAATACGGCAGTTGGTGATGAAGGTGGATTTGCACCAAACCTTAAAAGCAATGAAGAAGCGTTAGAAGTTATTATGACCGCTATTAAAGACGCTGGATACAAGCCAGGGGATGATGTTCGTTTAGCAATGGATGTGGCATCTAGTGAGTTCTATAACAAAGAGAAAAACGTGTACGATTTAGCAGGTGAAGGTAAAGAAATGACCGCTGAAGAGTTATCTGATTTCTATGCAGAACTTGTTGACAAATATCCAATCGTATCAATCGAAGATGGATTAGATGAAAATGATTGGGACGGATGGAAAGTCTTAACTGAAAAATTAGGAAATAAAGTTCAATTAGTTGGTGATGATTTATTTGTAACAAATACTGATAAATTAGCCCGTGGTATCGAAGAGGGGATCGCTAACTCTATCTTAATTAAAGTTAACCAAATAGGAACTTTAACTGAAACATTCCAAGCAATTGAAATGGCAAAAAAAGCTGGATATACTGCTGTAGTATCACACCGTAGTGGTGAAACAGAAGATGCGACAATCGCAGACATCTCAGTGGCGACAAATGCTGGACAAATTAAAACAGGATCACTATCCCGTACCGATCGTATTGCGAAGTATAATCAACTACTTCGTATTGAGGATGAACTTGGTGAAACAGCTGTTTATAATGGACTAGATTCATTCTATAATTTAAAGTAAATTCATAAGGAACGAGTAATCGTTCCTTTTTTCTTGAAATTTACGCATTTTTTCTCTATAATAAGTATGGTGAATTCAGGCAATATGTATTGACATAATGCCATAAACACGATAAAATGATTATTGCAGTCATCAAAGCGTAGGAGGAATCAAAATGAGATCAATAGATATTATACTGTTAATCGTAAGTATGTTATTAATCACGTTAGTTGTTTTACAAAGTACAAAAGATAATGCAGCCAATGCCTTTTCCGGTGAAAAAAGCGAGTTGTTCAATAACCAAAAACAACGAGGGTTTGAATTGTTAATGACCCGGCTAACACTTGGAACAAGCGTTGTATTCTTTGTTGTTAGTATTATTGCAATTGTCCTTTAAGAACACTCGTGTAGAGTGTTTTTTTTCTCTACTAATTAGGAGGTGGGAAAATGAAAGAACGCATTATAAATGCTCTTGAATCGTATCAAGAAGAACCTGTTGGTATAGATATATTAAAAGCAAAAATGAATATTACTGACAGTGATGAGATCGTGACCTTTATGAAAACCCTCAATGGGTTAATTGAAGATGCACGTGTTATTGAAAGTAATCAAAATAATGTCCAATTAATTGAATATACCAATTACATGACGGGTAAACTTGATTTAAAAGAAAAAGGGTTTGGCTTTTTAATTCCAGATGATGTAAAAGAAGAAGATGTCTTTATTCCTGCCGACAATATTAATGGGGCAATGAATAAAGATCATGTTTTAGTTTATGTCACCGATTTTTCATATGGTGCACGACAAGAAGGACATGTTAAAAAAGTATTAGACCGTAATATAAAAACCCTTGTTGGTGTGGTCTATTTTAAACATAACAAACCATTTATTAATCCGGATGATAAAACGATAAAGAAAACAGTTGCTATATCACAAAAAGGATTGAAAAATGCAAGTAAAGATGACGTCGTACACGCTAAGATTACCAATTATGATGACCAAGGTAAAATCCGTGTTGAAGTCATTGATATTTTAGGAAACAAAGATGATGTAGGGATTAATACGTTAAGTAAAATTATCCAATTTGATATTGATCCTGTCTTCCCTGATAAGGTTATCAAATCTGCGAAAGGCTTCGATGAAGTGAGTGACGCTGATTTAGAAAGACGCAAAGATTTAAGAAATGAAAAAATAGTCACGATTGATGGCGATAATGCCAAAGATTTTGATGATGCGATCCATGTGAAGCAATTAGATAATGGGCATTTTAAATTAGGCGTGCATATTGCTGATGTGAGTTACTATGTTACACAAAACAGCATCTTAGATGAAGAGGCTTATAAACGCGGAACGAGCGTTTATTTACCGGACCGTGTGATTCCTATGTTGCCAGAACACTTGAGCAATGGCATTTGTAGTTTAAAGCCAGATATAGACCGTTTAACGATTACATGTGATATGGAAATCAATGAATCAGGAGACGTTGTTAAATACGATATTTATCCAAGTGTGATTCACTCTTATGCTCGTATGACATATACAAATGTTAATAAAATCTTAAATGGAGACAAAAACTTAACTAAAGAATATAATACATTGGTAGATGATTTTCATTTAATGCAAGTCATAGCGGATATATTAAGACGCCACCGTAATAAAAATGGTAGTGTTAATTTTGACACCAAGGAAGCGTCTTTCTCATTTGATCAAGAAGGACATGTTTCAGATGTTTACGTGAATGAACGTGGCGATAGTGAACGGATTATTGAAGAGTTCATGTTAAAAGCGAACCAAGTGGTCGCAGAACATGTTTTTTGGATGGAGTTACCCTTTATTTACCGGGTTCATGATAAACCCAAACCAGAGAAATTACAGCGTTTAATTGCCTTGAGTAATGCGTTAGGATATCAAGTCAGAGGGGGTAAAGAAATTAGTCATCGAGAACTACAACGTCTACATAATAAAGTAGAAGGTACAGATGCTGAGATGGGTGTCAATATGTTAATGCTAAGAAGTATGCAAAAAGCGATTTACAGTGCTGAAAATATTGGTCACTTTGGTTTAGCATTTAAATACTATACACATTTTACCAGTCCAATAAGACGGTATCCTGACTTAATAGTACACCGGTTATTGCGTAAGTACTTGTTTAATAAAGAAGGCCGTATTGAAGCGATTAATCATTACGATAAAGCGATGCCTGATATCGCTAAACACAGCAGTGAAACAGAACGTAATGCAATGCTTTTAGAACGTGATGTCAATGATATGAAAAAAGCGGAGTATATGAGTGGTTATATCCATGAAGTCTTTGAAGGAGTCATCACAAGTGTGACACCATTTGGACTTTATGTTGGATTAGAGAATACCATTGAAGGACTTGTTCACATATCAAACTTAAAAGATGATTATTACCATTATGACGAGAAAATGATGCTACTCGTTGGAGAACGCACTAAAACGGTTCATAAAATTGGAGAACATGTCCAAGTTAAAGTCATGAAAGTCAATGTTAAAGATGGTGAAATTGACTTTAGATTATTGAAAAAGAGGTGAGACCTATGCAAGTCATAGCCCGTAATAAAAAAGCTAAGCACGATTATGAGATTTTAGATACTTATGAAGCAGGTATTGTCTTGAAAGGGACAGAGATTAAAAGTGTTCGTGCTGGAAAAGTCAATATTAAAGATACCTATTGTGTCCCCAGAAATGGTGAACTTTATATCATCAATATGCATATTGCAAAATATAGACATGGTAATCAATTTAACCATGATGAAAGAAGAAGTCGCAAGGTATTGCTGCATAAAAAAGAAATTATTAAATTAGAAAACACCATCAATCAAGACCGCTTATCAGTGATACCACTGAGTGTGTACATTGATAAGGGATTATGTAAATTGAAGATTGCACTAGCTAGAGGTAAACGTCAATATGATAAACGTCAAGCTTTAAAAGCAAAACAAGCAAAAAGAGATATGCAAAAATCATTAAAAAATTACTAAATGTATGGTATACTATCATACACATGGGGTTGTTTATGGATTCGACAGGGTAGTTTAGAGCTAGAGAAGCATGTCAGCGTTGTGGCTGTAAAAACACTAGGTTAAATATAACCGGAAACAATAATTCACAATTAGCATACGCTTAATATAAGCATGCGCTCAGCATGATGCCGCCTAGGGCGTTATTGTTGAGTACAGAGATCTAGGATCTAATAGCGTTCTACCGCCTTCAGAACGTTATTGAACGTAATAAGGCTCGTCTGCTTCTTGGTTGTTTGATGCTTGGAGGTAGATTAAAACTTACATCAAACTAAACATGTAGAAACTGTAGTGTCGGCTACTTTGGACAGGGGTTCAACTCCCCTCAACTCCACCATTTGAATTTGAAGTTGCTTCCAAAAGTTGGAGATATGGTATAGAAACCATACACTCTGATCAATGGGAGCCTTTTATTTTATACCTCAATGGGGTATAAATCCATTGACAAATACCCCATTGGGGTATATAATAATGCTGTAGGTGGTGAATACTATGTCTAATAATATTAAAATAATAAGAGACAATTTAGAACTAACACAAGAGCAGGTTTCATTATTAACTGGCGTACCAGTAAAAACATTAAGAAACTGGGAACAAGAAGTAAGGAAACCCAGCGAGTGGACAATTGACTTAGTTATGGATAGATTACTAAGAGTAAAATTGGAAGAATATGCTAAGATCGATGAATTCACGGGTGTTTTGTCATACTTAACAATAAAAGAAAATATAAGTAAAATAGCTAAAAATTATGATATTGAAAAAGTATATTTGTTTGGATCATATGTCAAAGGTCAAGCTACACAAAATAGTGATGTTGATCTATATATGGAGTCTGATTTATACGGTTTAGAGTATTTTGAATTTGTTGAACAACTAAGAGGAAAATTGAAGAAGAAAGTTGAAGTGCTAAGTAATAAAACTATTCAAGAATATTCAAAAATAGATGAGGAAATTAATAAGACAGGAGTACTGATTTATGAAAGATAAGACATATATTGATCGTATCATTAAGTATGCAAAGAAAATCGGCAGATATATGGAAGAAGTCGATACATTCACAGACTTTGAGTACAACGACGAGAAAGTCGATGCAGTTATATTAAACCTAGAACAAATCGGTGAAACAGCAAAGAAACTTTCAAATGAGACAAAACAATTTTATAATTCTATTCATTGGCCAAGTATCATTGGATTAAGAAATATGATATCACATGAGTACGAAGGTATTAAACTAAATATCATTTATGACATTGCTACAGTAAATATACCAGACTTGTTGTATAAATTAGATAAATAATATGTGAATCGGTTACATTTAATTGAACAGTTTTTCTTATAGAGTATATTAGATAAACTCAGTTAACCTTGAAGAAGGAGATTTAAATATGAGTAAAATAATGAAACATTGTGATATGTTGATAGAAGAAAATAATGATCCATTTTATGATTCTATAGAAATGAAAGAGCACATAAAAAAGTGGGATGGTCAAAGTTTTCTTAACGCAATGAAATTAGATCCGACTAAAACAGTTTTAGAAGTAGGCGTAGGAACGGGACGAATTGCAACAAATGTTGTACCATTTTGTAGGAGCTTTACAGGAATTGATTTTTCTGAAAAAACAATTGAAAGAGCTAAAAAAATCTCGCTTATGAAAATGTTATTCTAATTTGTGATGATTTTTTAAAATACCATTTCACATCAAAATATGATGTTGTTTACTCATCTCTAACATTCATGCACTTTAAGAATAAAAAAGATGCTATATTAAAAATATATGATTTGATCAATGAAAACGGTAGATTTGTTTTATCTATTGATAAGAATCAAAGTTCAACAATAAATAATGGCAATAGGATTATTGAAATTTATCCAGATGATCCGATAGCGACGGAAAAATACATTATTAACTCTGGGATGAAATTAATTGATAAATTTGAAACCGATTTTGCTATTATATTTGTTGCTATGAAATAGAGTAAAAATCTGTTATGATAAGACAGATTTTGGACTGTATAGGGTATTTCCAACACTTATTTTGGGAATTATACCCATTTTAATAGAAAAACCATCAGCAATGATGGCATTTTTTTTGGCTTTATTTAGAGATTTTTTCATATTCTTCAGGAGTATTATATTTAAGAGATGCATGTGGGCGAAGTGTGTTAAAAAAGATAATGTATTCGTCAATAGCTTTTTCTAGTTAATCATCACTAATTTAAATGTGAAATATATTGCTTCTTTAGTATTGACAAAATTTAGGATGTATGATATGTTAAATTTGAATTTAACACCAAGACTGACATAGTTGTATGTTGGTCTTATTTTATTATAGGAGGGGAGGTTATCTATTGAGAAAAGTATTAATTATTATTACATTCATGTGTGTTTTCTTTGCAAGCAGTTTTATTGAAGTTAATGCTTATCCGTACTTAGTTACTCCATATTGGCATTCAGATGATAACAAAGTTGGATATTTTGACTCGTCGACAATATCTTATGAGTATCAAAATATCACATGCGGAATGGATTCAGCTGATTTTGAAAACACTTTTGATAATGCAATCTATAGATGGGAATCTAATTTTTCTTTTACAATGAATGAAGTTACTTCTAACGAAGATATATCGCTAGGGTGTTTTACAAGAAGTCAGGCTTCGGGACTAGGAATAAATCCTTATGCTGTGGGGGTTACTTTTATGTCACACTATTCCATACCTGATTATACTTATATGAACCTTGACGATAAACTAATATATATTTATAGAATGGCCTACAGCCAAATTTTCTTAATATGGGATACTTCCGGAATGAATTCAGCACAAACAAGCGACTTTTCAGAAAGTCAATGGAATGAGGTTTCGTGCCATGAAATGGGACATGCTTTAGGATACTTTGGACATGCAACTTCAACTAATCAACTAATGTACCCATATGTACAAAATGCATATGAAGAACCGCAGTACAACGATATTGCACATCTTAAACTAGCCTATCAATAAGGAAGGAGAAAATTTATGAAGAAGATATTATTTTTGTTTTTTATATCATTTTTATTAGTTGGGTGCAATTCAATACCTGAAGAAGAATTGAATAACGAAAGTAATCAGGAATTTGCAGATAATTCTAATAGCACAATAAATGTTCCTGAAATTACTTCTACGCAAAATGATTTTGAAAAAACTGTAGATAGTAATCTTGAACCTGAAATAATTCAAGTCAATTTAACAATAGAAAATGATAATGGAATAGTAACTAATTACAACTTTAGTCATATCGAACTTTATCCAACGTTCGAAAGTATGCTTGCCTCAGATAAAGGTGAATTTAGATACCTTAAGCTAGAAGAAATCAAAGATTTTTCTATTTATTCAAATATGTATACTTTTGAAGATTTAAACACAAATGAGAAAATTGATGTAGTGTTTTATAAAAATATCTTTAATTTTATTATTGGAGAAAACTATATGATTCATGTATTTACAGATATTGAATATGATTACTATTTCGTTTCTGATGTACAACACGGAATTTTTTAGTATAAAGACAATAAACTTTTGTGTAGTAATAAATTTGAAAGCTTATATAACAAAGCTTTTGAAAATGAGTATCAATTCTTAGAATTATTTAATAAACAAAATGGACTGTATAGGGTATTTCCAACACTTATTTTGGGAATTTTACCCATTCAAATAGAAAAACCATCAGCAATGATGGTCTTTTTTTGGCTTTATTTAGAGATTTTTTCATATTCTTCAGGCGTATTATATTTATGTAAAAGTCAACTAAAAATTGTTTAAATATAGCGGTAAAAAATGTAGGTAAATTATTGCTGTGGTTTTGAAGAAGAATCCATGTATTGAAGTTTGTCTTTAATACGGTATGATTTACCTGTAATTTTAATAATCGATGAATGATGTACTAAGCGATCAATGATCGCTGTGGCGATGATGTTATCGCCGAAAACTTCTCCCCATTTACTAAATGGTTGATTGGTCGTAATAATGGTTGATTTCTTTTCATAACGTTTTGCTATTAACTGGAAGATGATATCTGCGTATTTCTTTTCGATAGGAAGATAGCCAATCTCATCGATAATGAGAAGTTTGTATTTCGAGTAATGCTTGATAATGTATTCATGGCGTCTGCCTTTAAGATTTCGATCATATCTGCTTTATCATAATTGAAATTTCTTTTCGTTATTTTGTGTTCTTTTATTAACTCTTTGTTATAATAAATTTGAAGTATTCCTTGGGTTTCTTTTATCGTAACTAGTTTTCCAATATACTTCGTGCTGATAGAATATTTGGATTTGTTGTATTGAACCATTGATTCTTTATTCACTTTTCTCACAATTGGTCTTGTAAAGAAGTGATCTAAGATATCCTGGTTTGGTAGCTTATTCAGGTATTCTTTTTCTTTTCTAAATCTCTCCCACGGCTTTTCATAGGTTGCTTGAGATTCTTTATTGTTCAGTTCTTCATTAAACTCTATTATGATTTCTCGTAAATCTTCAAAGTCTTCAAACTCTGTATTGTATATTCGTAATCGATTCATCAGTCTAGCTAGTGATTCGACTTTACCTTTTGTTTGGGTGCGATATGCCATACAGCTTTTCACTTCAAATCCCATGTCTTTACTGAACTGATAAAACTTGCTATTGATAAGTGGTTTTCGATATAACGTTCTACTTTGATCTACGACTGTTCTCATATTGTCAAATAGTATTTCTTGTGGAACGCCATCAAAATACTGAAACGCATTCACCATTGCCTGAAACAATGAATCTTGATTCTTGTTGATAGTCAATTCGATATACTTTAACCTTGAATATCCTAGAACCATTAAAAAATATCGATCTCGAAGATTTCTCCATGTCTACTAACGAGTTTCATTCGTTCCTTCCAATCAACTTGTGCCTGTAACCCTGGATTGGTTTCAAACCTCACAGTTGCTTTCTTTTGTCTATCAGATTGAATTGTCCGACAGTATTCTCGTAGAATCGTATATTGTCCCGTATATCCTTTTTTCTTGATATACTTTAGGATTTCTGTGACTGGCGCAGCCCATTCTAGCTTATCTTCAATAATCTCTCTAAAACCATCTAACTTCGATGGTCTTGTCTTTCTCTCCTTCTTTGGTTTCTCATCCTCATCGTAATACCTTTTCACTGTTCGGTAATCACAATTGTATCTTCTAGCTTCCTGACTAAAGTTTGGTTTGATTCCCTCTTTCTTATACATCTTCATGATCTCTTTGATGTCCTTTCTCATTTTGATATCCTCCAATCATTTTACTGATTCGATTATATCAAAAAAATAGAATTGTAGAACCGACATTTCTTTCCGTCATATTTCTACAATTCTATTCTGTCATATACAATATTTAACAGATGAATCAAACAGTTTTAAATCCGCCATTGGTATTGATATGGATACGCTAAGTGAATTATCAATTTAATAAAATAGATCTTAAAAAATATTGATTGATAGTATATCAAAAAATCAGACTAATGAGCACATAGTGTAGTTAAAATACATACTCAGATATTGCTTCTTTGTCCTATTAAAAATTGCACAAGACACTTTTTTATGATAAAATTATTCATACCAAATTAACGCTACTATAAGAGCATGTCATAGTATCGATAAGAAAGTAAGTGAGTCCATGTATCAAAAGTTAGAAATGTATAGTCCTTTATTACTCAAAATTGCATTGATTTTTTTAGCATTTCCCGCCCTCTTTTTATTTGGGTTTATTGGCTATAATGTTGTTTTGGGATTAGTAGATGGATTGGCACCATGGTTTTTATATCCAGTATATATCTTAGTGATGGCTGCAGCTGCATTGTTCACCTATACGCTAGTACCCAGTTTTCAAGTGGTCTTAGCATATGAGAAGAATGCTTTGTTCACAGAAGAAACCTATCAAAGAGTTCATCAAATTATGTCGCGTCTATTTATCATTACAGTGATCTTTTTTATTCAGTTACCATATTGGTTTATCATCGCCCAGTGGGATGATGCGCCTGGGTTAATCCTTATCATGAGCTATGTGATGGGTATTGCTTTTACTCTTACATTACTTGCGGCGTTGTGTAAACGTATTCTTGCCGAAAAAATAAACCTTAAGTAGTAGTATAATTCAATTAATTAGGAGGATTAAGAATGAGGTATCTATTTATTATCAATGAACCACCTTATGGAAACGAAAAACCATATAATGCCTTGCGCCTAGCGATGACATTACAAAAAGAACAAAAAGCTGATGTGAATGTATTCCTAATGGGAGATAGTGTTGTTAGTGCGGCACTTGGGCAAAAAACACCTGATGGGTATTATAATATGGAACGCATGGTGAAATCGGTTATCTTACGTAAAGGTCATGTCTATTTATGTGGGACATGTATGGATGCTAGAGGGATGAATGAAACAGGCATTGTTAAGGGTGCTAAACGAAGTACAATGAGTCAATTAGCAACGCTAACATCAGAAGCTGATAAAGTATTAGTATTTTAAGAACTCACACATCAATTATGGTGTGTTTATTTTTGGGCTAAGCATGGTGCACTTTTGCGTATTAAACATTTTTGTCCACACTATGTATGTGTTCGTTTGTATTGAGAAAGAATTCAACACTACCTAACGCCACAATTTAAACATCTTCTTAACCGTGAGTAACAAGTGTTCGAAAAAGAAATATTATTAATTCCTAATTAACAAAGTTCCATATTAAGAGGCTTTAATGGACGATAAAAAGCAATCGTAATCGTATTTAAATTGACTAATATATAAATACTGGATGCACTTTTGTTCTAGTTTTTTTATGAAATGATGTGTCATGATTGTTTAAGAAGGAGACAGGTAAATGAAAGCATTATTGATACAATATTTCGATAGAAATAAACGTATTCTTCAGGGTTTTTCAATGGTGACAATTTTATCATTTAGTTTATTTATGGTACTTGGTATGAATAGTATTGATGTCCCTGTAGATGTCATCTTCGTTACATTATACATCATGATTATACCTGGCATAATCTCACTCATATCTTTTACAAACATGAAACAGTTGTCACTAGCATATGCTGCTATAAGTATGGTAGTGCCGTTGGTTATTCTGACGCCGCTTTTGGGCATGTATGATATTATACGATCATTCAGTGATAATCTAGGGTATTTTATACCAATGATTTTTTTGGCCATACCAGCACAATTGATTCTCATCAATGTGTACCTTTGGTACCGAATGAGTATGAAACAAATGATTATTCGTCTAGTTGTTTTTATCCTTGGCTATATATTATTACTGTATCTATTTGAATATTTGGCAATGATCTATGAAAATAGTTTATTCACTTTGATATATAATGTGAGTTATTTTTATATACTAAATACCTTCTGTTTATTTTTTGCATTTAAACAACATGATTCAAAGGGGAGTGAACAATGACCCTACAACAAAAAATAGCATTATTTGAACAAATACGTGACCCAAAATATGTATTAAAAGAGACGCAAAGCGCTAAAGAAATTCTTGAAGTTGCTTTGTCAGAATCAGGAATTTAGATCCCTATATACGAGATAATTTAGCTTTAGAAATAGCCGCTTACATGGTATATAAAGATTATCTGTCAGACACTGAACTAAAGAATCTAAATCAGATATTAATATCTGAAGATTACTTATTTTATGGGTTGAAAAACAAACAAGAGAATAGTGTATTTAAAAGAACATTTACGTCGCTTATGATCGCTATGTTGTTTCTTATACCAAATAAAGAAGTTGTTTTATCTAGTCAAGAGTTGAAGCGCTTATAT